>CBFHKL010000018.1:0-19296 GCA_965656415.1 uncultured bacterium | reverse complement strand
AAATTAGAAGAGTAACTCTAAAATTGTTCCTATCAATCTCATGTAAGTCTTCTAGAATATCAACTGCATCCTCAAAATCAGAATTTTCATTATATGCCTTTCCAAGTGACATATATACCATACTATTATCACGATTATAACTTAGGGTATTCTCAAGAACATCAATAGCTTCATCAGTATCACCATTTGACATTAGTTTTTCAGCATACTCAACTGCATATGAAGCATTTTCAGGATTGTCTTCAAATCTTGCTTTAAAAATTTCAAGTGGATCCTCGCCTGAGTCCTCATAAACTCTTGCTAGTTCTGACTGAATAGAAGAATTATTTGGATCAATATTTAAAATCTTTTTTAATACAGAAATTTGTTCATCTACCCTGCCCTGCTTTCCGTACGCACCGGCTAAATCTCTTAAAGAATCAATATCTCTAGATCCAGAATCCATTAAGCGCTCGTACTCAATAATCATTTCATCTATTTTATTTTGTTTTTTATATGCATATGCCAAACGAGTCATTAATGAAGTATTTTCTGGAAGCTCTTGCAATCCTTCAATAAGAACCTTTTCAGATTGTTCAAATTTTCCAAGATTTTGTAATGCAATAGACCAATACAAGTAAACATCATCAGCATTTACCCAATCTGAATTCCATTGGTCGCATCTTAGTTCCATTAAATCAGAATATGATTGTGCGCTTAATTCCCAATTGCTACTTCTATAATATTCAGCAGCACTACTTGATAGCTGAGGACATCTGTCCTCCTGTTCATATTCAATTGAGTACGGATACCAACCTTCATTATAAATCAACCTAGTAGCTTCTCTACAATCAACCACTTTAATTTCTACGTCGTTTGTAATTCTTAATTGCTCACCTCTTTTACATTGGGCATTTAAACCTGATAAAAAGATGATAGTAAAAACAATAGCATATAAATATTTTTTCATATTAATTCCTAAAATTAAATTTCTCTTCTCTTAACAAACCATAAATCACCAATACTAACTCCTACGTTAAACGAATGTAATGTTTCGTCTCCAATCAAGAATAAACCATCTCTTTTAGCGAGTTTATAGCCAAAATCAATTTGATTACCAGTAATTCCAAAATTAACTCCTACACCTAAACCTAAACCAACTTCATTAACATTTTCAAGATTTTTAACTCCATAATTTTGAAAAAATACTGATCCTTTGAAATTGTATCGGTCTCTTGAAAAAGGTTGTGCAAACTTAACGTATGAAACACTAAACTTATTTTTACTATCTATAAATCCGCCATAAATAGAGCTGTTCAAATTATGCTCTCCATTATCTTTCCATACTAACATTTCAGCTTGTATGTGTTTTCTTGGACTAAATTCATAATCAGCTCCAAAAGAAAAAGATGTAATTTTGATTTCATTATTAAATTGCTGATTTAAAGGTAATAATGCTTGCCCTATATTTGGAAAGTCATTGATGTCATGATAGTTGTTATCATTTAAATCAATAAATGCTTGATATGAATCATTTTCAATATCAATACCTTTGAATGGAAGACTAAGAGCAGCTGATAAAAAGACTGGATTATCTTTAAAACTTACTTTGCTTGTTGAATAAAATAAATCGATCATACTTCCAGAAAAATAATCTCTTGATTGAAGTAAATGATTCTCATTATCAACAATTAGATTTCTTGTATATCTAGATGAACCAAAAACAATATTTAAATTAGCACCAAGACTATCAAAATCGTTCAATTTATATCCGTAAGATAATTGACCTTGTAAAGGACCTCCTGAAGAGCTATTCATTCTGGTGTACAGTACATCCTCTTCGTTAAAAGTAAATGCAGTTGTGGTTGTATCATTTATAACAACCTCTCTTGAAAGAAAAGGTTTAAATGAAATTCCGAATGCCATTTTTTGTTTCCATGGTATTACTAGCTTAGCCGATGAAAGAGAAAAATTAGTACTACTGCTAGATTGAAAATTAGCATTCTGAACATCTACAGAAGTATTTAAATAAGAAAAAAGTAAATTATGCCAAGTAGAAGGATTTGACATCGAAACATTAGTTTTAAAAGAAGGTAGTAATTCATTTGAAACTCCAACTGCAGAAGCTTCACTGTTGTCAACAGAAGAACCAAAACCGTATCCACTCATCGCGTTTTGAGGAAAAACAAATGATATAAATAAAAGAATTAATACTTTACGGCTCAACATACATTACCTCAATAGCATTTAAATTTAGATTAACCTTGTCAAATGGACTGTTAACCGGAGCACTGTAAAGCATAAGTTCGTTATGTTGAAATAAACCATTCTTGTATCCCTGTAAAAAGGCCTGAATAGGAATTCTTACTTGATTATCTTCGATTTTTCTAGAAATAATAAAATTTGAGTTAATTTCATAGCTTGTTTCTAGCTCTGATGATGAATCTCCTTCTTCATCTCCGCTATCAATAAATGGAGAAGTAAAACTCCAATTTTGTACCGAATCTTGAATTGCACTAACTATAACATAGAACTCATCATCTTCATTCAAATTTGAGTTTGTAACATCAAGAACTAAATTTGAGTTTTTGAAAAGCTCATTTCTAGACAATGAATCAATATAATTTAAGTCAAATTCGATTATTGATCTTAGCCCTGATCCTGAATTCAATGATATAAAATTAAAATCATCATCATTAATCTCAGGTGGACTAAAAACAGTCATATCTTTCTGAGAAAAGAAAGTGATAAAAGTATCTAATGTAGTTTGTTCATCAACAACTGCCTTATACCAAACACGCATTTTTGGTCCATTAACTGATTCATTGCTTTCAAGAGAAAATAATTCATCAAGCGTTGCAGTATTTTTGAGCATAAAAGTTCTTGCTGGATATGTATCTGAATCTAAAAAATACTCCTTAAGGTTGCTTAATGACCCATCTTCTTCTGAAAACATTATTTTAACCGTATCTAAACCTGTTGAATCTGGAGTAAAATCTTCAGGAGCTAAATAAACCTCATTTAATAAATAAGAATTTGATATAAAATCAACATAATCACTTTGAGTGTAGAAATTTAAAGAATCTGAAAATACACTATCATTCTCTGTTGTAATTGAAAACAAACCCAGTCCAAAATTTGTACTCAAAGAGTCTTCAGTTTGAAAGTATACCATTGCACTGTCAACTTGAATGGAATCTGCTAATAAATCCACAAGACTTACCGGTGGAATATTACCAGAATACAGTGTCATCTGAACTAAAGAATATAAATTTTCAGACTCTTTAACACTACCAAAATATAATTTGTCTCTGGTGCTCAACTGAGGAAATGACTGAAAAAGCTTATTATTTATTTGAGGCAATGAAGCAGTTTGAATCGTTGAATCTTTATTTTCAATTTCATCGTAAATAATTGTCTCTTCACTACAAGAGAGAAAGAGAAAAGTAAAGATTAATAATATGTTAATTTTTAAAATTAATCTAATCATGAGGTTATAAAGCCTTTATAACTTTTTCAATTTCATTTAAAAGAGCTGAAGAATCACCTTCAGATTTTGATAAATCAACTTTCGAACAAGATTTCGAATCTTTATATACTTTTGATTTCATAATATTTCCAGAGACTTTTTCTTCATCATCAATTACAATTGTTGCATCTGAGTAGGCACAGCCAATTTGATTTAAATTATACGACTTTAACTCTTTTAAAGTTTCAGAATTAAATGGAAGATTTGAATGGTCAAAGATAACATCTTTATTTAGAGAGTTAGTAAGATATATTGTCTTAATTTTTGATAATTCTTTATTTTTTTCTGCAAGATTTTTCAATAAAAATGGAACTAATGCTGAAGTCCAACCATTGCAAATTATTATATTTGGAAACCAAAATAAATTAGGAAGCATTTTTATTGAGGCCAAAGAATAGAATGCGAATCTAATATCATTGTCAGAATGAAATCTCCCATTTTTTGATTTAAATAATAAATTATTAAGGTCACCAAATTGATCTTCATTTTCTAAAAAATATACTTGCAACCTAGACTTGGGCAAAAAAGCACTTTTTGCAGAACATTCATACTTATTATCATCATAATCAAAAAGAATTTCTTTAAGTCTAATAACTTCTCTAAGGATATATTTTCTCTCACTTATAAAACCATATTTAGGCATCAAGCATCTAACATCATTTCCTTTTTCTTGTAAGCCCAATGGGATTTCAACTGATAAATTAGCTAAATTTGAAACCGACGCAAATGGATCCATTTCGCTATTAATATAAAAGATTTTTTTAACCATGATAATGAGCAAACGAAGTTAACGAAACACTATCAAAACTACAACTGCCAATAATAATTAATTTTTCGATAGAGTTGATACTAGTGAAAGTATAATAAAACATAATAGCATAAATGAACCACCTGCTGATAAAAAAGGAGTAGGTAATCCTTTTACAGGCATTAAGCCAATTGTCATGGCTGAATTAATAAAGATATGCGAAAAAAGAATTGATGTTAAACCTACTATAACTAGAGATGAAAAATAATCAGATAATCTAAAGGCTATATCTAATAAAGTTTTAATAAGCATAAAAAATAAAATCATAATTATAGTTATACCAAAAAAACCAAACTCTTCAGCAATAACGGATAAGATAAAATCAGATTCTTGTACTGGAAGAAATTTTAATTGGGTTTGCGAACCTTGACCCCAACCTTTTCCAAATAATCCTCCTGACCCAATTGCAGTTATACTTTGAATTATATGATAAGATGAACCCATTGGATCTAAATCTGGATTAAGAAAATCTATAAATCTCTGTCTTTGATAACCATTCAAAAAATCATTCCAAAAAAAAGGAAATAATAATCCTGTAAAAATATTTAAAAAGTATAAAATAATTTTATTAAAAAGTTTTCCCTGGAATGATAAAAAAATTATAAACATTAAAACGCCCCAAATATTAAAAATGATGTTGTTTGAAGCAGCAATAATGGTTATTAAAGGAGCTATTAGTAGAAAAAGTGTAAAACCATTCACACCAGCCCATAGCATCATTGGCAAAACAGGAGCAAAAATAATTACTGCTGTTCCAAGGTCTGGTTGGTTTAAAATTACAAAAGACGATAATAAAGCAATTAATATTGGGATAATAACAATATAACTCTCTTTAACTTCTAGCTGATGATTTGAGAGGTATTTGGCAATTAAAATAATGGTAGCACACTTCAAATATTCACCAGGTTGAATATAGAAGAAACCCAAATCTATCCATCTGTAAGTATTTTCAACAGTAGGAAGGAAGAAAGGAATGAAACAAAGCAATAATGAGAAGATGTAAATTAAAGTTGAATTATCATGGATAGTTTTAATATTTATTTGGGTTAAAACAAAAAATATAAATAAAGAAAAAATGATAAAAATAATTTGTCTTATAAATGAGCTATTTATTGAAAATGGATCATTAGAAATACTAAAGAGAGTTATAAGTCCAAAAGTAGTTAATAATGTTACAATTAAATATAGTCTTCCTAAATACTCATTAGATCCGTAGATATAATTATTGAATAAACTCATTTGTTTACAATTTCAACATTCTCATTAGTAAAAAATTTCACAATTTCTCCAGCTATTGGAGATGCTACTGCACCACCTCCTCCTCCGTTCTCAATTAAAACAACTAATGAATATGTTTGACCTTTGAAATCAAAAAAACCATTAAACCATGCATGGGGTTCTCCATGTGGATTTTCAGCAGTACTTGTCTTGCCATATAATTTTACTTCAGGCTGCTTAGCTCTCCATCCACTTCCGCCTTCCGTGTTAACTACATCATATAATCCTTTAATCACTCTATCCCAGGTTTGTTCTGAAAGCGAGATATTTTCATAATATTCAATTTCTTTCTTAGCATTTAGTCTGAGCTTAGCAGTTCTTCCTTTTGATGCAATATGATTTATATATCTTAAAGTTTGTAACGGAGTAACTAGGATATCGCCTTGACCAAGTGTTAGGTTGAGCAAAACACCTCTTTCTGACCATCCCCATCTTCCATAAGTATTTATAAAAAATTCTTTGTCTGGAATTTGTCCTACTAACTCGTTGGGAAGATCAATTTCAGTTTTATTTTGAAATCCAAATATTTTTGCCGTTTTAGTCCATTCTGCTAATTTGATCAGCTGTACTGTCTCATAAAAATATACGTTACAAGATTGAGCAATAGCCTTATTTAGATTGACTAGGCCATGCCCATCTTCTTTCCAACAGTTAAAAGTGTTAGAACTTCCTGGAGGAGTGTATGAACCTGTACACATTAAACTGTCTTCAGGGTCTAATAACCCATCCTCGATCAGATTAAAAGCAGTAATAATTTTGAAAGATGAACCTGGAGGATAGAGACCTGCTATATTTCTATTAATTATTGGCTTATTTACATCTGAAAGCAAAGCATTCCATTCAGAATCTGTGGTTTCTCCTCTGTAAATATCTAAACTATATGAAGGATTGCTTACCATTGATAATATATCCCCATTATTTACATTGGAAACTAAAATAACTCCTTTCTGGCCTGTGAGGAGATTTTTAGAAAACTGTTGTAAGCTTGAGTCAATAGACAAGATTAAATTTTTTCCAGGGAAAGCAGGAATATTATTATTATTTATTCTATTAATTTCTCTTCCATAAGTATCCACTTCTATATATTCAATTCCTTTGGAATATCTTAATTCTTTTTCATACTGTTTCTCTATTCCTTGCCATCCAATAAGCTCACCAGCGCGATACAATTGTGATTTATCTAATAATGACAGAGATTGACGGTCCAACTCTCTTAAATATCCAAGAAAATGGGCATCTTTCAACACATCGCTATACAACCTTTCATCAAATCTTTTATATTGAAATCCAGCAAGCTCTAAACGTCTTTCTTCGATTTGAGAAATCTCTGCAAAAGTAAGATTTTTAGCAATGATTGTTGGTAGAAATCTTCCTTGATAATACTTCTTATACCTTGCAGAAAGCTCTTCAATTGATATTCCAGTTATATCTGCAATAATTTTAAACTGTGATTCTTTATCTTCAAGCTCATATGGAGTTACTGTTAAAATGTAAGTAGGGTAATTTTCAACAAGGACAACTCCATTTCTATCTAAAATAAGTCCTCTAGGAGCATAAGTTGCTTGAGCCTTAACACTATTTACTTGAGATTTCGAAAAATATCTATCATACTCTACAACTTGTAAATAAAAATATCTTGATAGTAGAGTTATCATTGAAAGACTTAAAACGAATAAAAGGGTTCTATAGTGGAAAATATCTGCTTTGTTTTCAATTTTAAGCATTTAGGATTTTATCCTTCAAAGAAAATAGAGAAATTAAAATAAATCCAACAAAGCATGTGAAATATGTAACAAAAAACCAATTGCTCAAGAAAAGGAAAAAGTCATTGAAAAAGAAGAAGTCATACCTAAATAATGAATATATAAAAACTCCCAGATGTACAAAAGAAATCCAATAAATATCAAAGTTTCTAAATGCAAAATTAAAACTTATCTTTGAAGCCCAAAATGCACAAACAGAAAAAACTAAACTAGATGCACCAACATATATTCCACTAAATAGTACAAAATCAGTAAATAAACCTACTAAAAAGCCATAAAAAGTAGATTGTGAAGTATTACCGATTGGCATTGAACAAAGTATGACATATACTAACATAATATTTGCTTGATATCCATTGAATGTTAATAACTCTGAAAATACTAATTGAAGTACAACAGCTACTGGAAAGTATTTAATATAAAAACTCAATTTTCAACCTCATCAAGTAGTACAAATAATTGATTTACAGTTGACAGATCAGAAAAAAGCTTAATCTTAACGACTCTATCAGAGCTGTCGGACTTTTCAAAAATACTAATCACTTCGCCGACCGGAAGATTAGGTTGAAAAAAAATACTTAAGTTCGATGTTAAAACAATATCACCAATCTCTATGTCAGATATCTTTTTTAGTTCAGCAATTTCACAAATATCATCTCCAATCCATCTTAATATACCTTCTACTTCATCTGGGACAATTTTTACACTAAGCCTGAAGTTTACATCGCTAATTAACTGCACTTCTGATGATGATTCAGATACTGAAGCAATTTTACCAATAACTCCTTTTGAAGAAAGCACTGAGAAATTTTCTGCAACTCCATCGTTAAGTCCGCGATCAATGATCAAAGATGACATGTTAGCTGAAATACCTTTTGAAATTACATCTGCACCTAAAAAATTTATATCATCTCTTTTTTTAAAGTTCAAAAATTCCCTATACCTTATATTTTCAGCCTCGTGAACTTTTAAAACTTGATTTTCAAGACTTAAACGTAAATTTTCAGAAGAAAGAACTTCTAATTTTTTATTTAAGAAAAGTTGATTGTCTAACCAATTAAATGGCTGATAAAGAAATGAAAAAGTATCTAGAGAATTTATTTTAGAATTTTTTATAAAATCAGAATCATTATTAAAAATAAGATATAAAGAGAAAATAATACAAAAAGTTAAGGTTATTTTTTCTTGGTAAGTTTTAAAAATTAATTGAAATCTTGACATGCTTAAATAAGAACATGCTTATATTTTTCCAGGTCTTCAATAATTTTACCACATCCCTTTACAATGGCTAGATGTGGTTCTTCAACGACATTGCATGGTACATTAGTTTTTTCTCTAATGACTTGGTCCAGTCCTCTCAATTGAGCACCCCCACCAGCAACTAAAATTCCTCTATCAATTATATCAGAAGAAAGTTCAGGAGGAGTAGATTCAAGCGCATCTTTAACTACCTCTAAAATTCTTTTTACTGAATCTTTTAATGCCTGTCTAATTTCATCTGATCTGACATCAATTGTTTTAGGTATCCCAGAAACTAAGTCTCTTCCTTTGACTAAAATATTTTTTGATCTTGATCTCATTGCAGAACCAACAGCAATTTTAATTTGCTCAGCAGTTCTATCTCCAATCTCAAGCCTATGATTATTTCTAAACCAATTCTGAATATCATGATCCATAACGTCTCCAGCAACTTTGATAGCTTTTTTAGTTACAACCCCATTTAAAGAAATAACTGCAACTTCTGTTGTTCCACCACCAATGTCTACAATCACATTTCCGATAGGCTTACTAATATCAAGGTCAATTCCAATAGCTGCTGCTACTGGCTCATCGACAAGAAACACTTCTCTTGCTGCTTGTTTTTCTCCAGAATCTCTAACAGCTCTTCTTTCTACCTCTGTACAGCCTGATGGTACGCAAATGACCATTCTAGGTCTAGTAATTCTATTTAAATTTACCTTCCTAATAAAGCCCTGCAACATTTCATCTACTGCAGTAAAGTCAGATATCACTCCGTCCCTGAGTGGCCTAATAATTTCGATACCTTCATGCGTCTTACCCTGCATCAGCTTAGCATCGTCACCAACAGCTAATAATGCTTGAGTTTTACTATTTCTGGCAATAATTGAAGGTTCATTGATTATAATTCCTTTTCCAGACAACCAAATAAGAGTATTAGCAGTGCCAAGATCTATAGCAATATCTCCACTAACCCAGTTTAAGTTATTAGAAATTGAATTTTTAATTGATCCAAAGAAACTCATAGCCCATAATTTATGAAATATTTAACATTAAACATTATTTTTTTATTTAGCCAATCCTTGCTTACTTAATTCATCGGCTTCAACATTCAACTCTCTTAATACATGCTTAATCTCCCAAGAATTAAGTTTTGAAAGTAATTCATGAGTTTTTTTATGTAAAGCAGACATCCTATCATTTTTCACCTTATAATCCCCGTTAATTTGCTTAACAACTAGTTCGCTATCCGCGAAAATTGATATATTAGAAATTTGATTCTCAATACAGAGATTTATTCCCGCAATTAATGCTAAATATTCTGCTTCATTATTTGTTTTTACACCAATGTTTTCAGAAAAAGAGAAAAGGTTTTTATCTTCAAGCTTAATCACGCCTCCAATACCTGCATTGATTGGCTTATATTTATCATCAAACTCGCAGGCACCATCTGTAAAAAGTGAGTATTTTTTGCTCTTTTTTAAGTCATCAGAAAGCAGAGACTCTAAATTAGATAAATCATCACTAGAAAAAGATGATTTATACTTGCCTATTATATCTGAAATTTTTTTATTTTTATCATCCATAATTTTAATACATAAAAGGTGATCTAAGCCTGTAATCTCCAAAACCAAAGTCATCTACAAACGAAAATTCTTCATTTATTTTATAATAGTACCACGTTTCATAATTATAGCTCTGCTGAGGGTTTAAGGATCTTGAAATATCATCTGGTCTTCCAAAAAGAATGTAAATCATACCCATATCAGACCTCCATCCTCCAGAAGTTCCTCTTGAAAAATTCTCTTCAGCGAAAGCGACTCTTCTATAGTATTCAAGCATAAGTTCATTTTCTTTTGTTGTTACATCGGGATCTCTTTTTGCCCAAACTTTTTTAAAAAAATTTTCTTTTTCAGAGGCTTTTAAACCTCTTAATTCTTTTCTTTCTTCTGTCGTGAGGATGTAATTCATTTGGTCTAAAGCTGAAGAAACATTTTTTACCGAAGAAAGCATTAAATAATCATTTTTGAGCTCAATTGGGAAAGATTTAGATGAAACATTACCTTGTTGAGAGACTTGAACCTTAACCCTTAAATCTGATGTATCAATATTTTCTATGGGAATTTGAAGAAGCTTATAATCATAATTCTTATTTGCTTCATCTTCAAAAAACTTATTCCAAACTATTTCTTTATCAGAAATAAGCGAAATATCTAGAGCATAATCTCCCTCTTCTAAGATAAAATACTGATAAAATTCTAAAGTGTTATCTTCAACTTCAACCTTTTTAATGTTAATTGGATACTTATCTATTCCAAATTCCCAACTTCCTTTTTTGTTTTTAACAAATATTGGATCAAAGATTTTGGAATACTTTCCAGAAGGGAGATCTTTTTTTGAATACTTTTTCTGCTTCTTACCAATTAGTTTTGTATCCATATCTTTTAATGAAAAATTTACATTGAATTCTTGAAGAGGAATGTTAAATGAAGCAACAATTAATTTAGGATTGGCTCTTGATACAGTCTTAGAAAAATTTTCTACAATAATGGATTCTGAAAAGGACTGCTCATCTATCTTGCTTCCATCTTTTGATATCAAAGAAATACTAAGATCATACGCAGATTCAAAGTAAATATCTTTCTTTAAAAATTGGAGGTTTCTATTAAAAATCTCAACAAAAGCAATTACTTCAATATTTTCATCAGACGGCCTTAAAATAACATTGGTTTTATACGAATTAATGTTTGAATTGATTCCCTGCGCTCCAATTATTGAAGCAAAGAGGATTATCAAGATGTTTTTATTCATAAAGATAGCCTTAATTTAATTAAACCAGTGTTTGTAAGTAAAACCAAAAATTCGTCTACTTGTTCCACTTTAAAGATATTTCTTATAAAAGGAAAATCATAGAAATTGTTTAATTGCTTTTCTTTTATATCATAAATGGCTAAACCTCCAGATGTTCCAATGTATAGATTATTATCAATTTGTAGCGCATCATTAACCATGTAATTAAAATATATGCTTGAAGGAATTAATCTGCTTTCCTGATTACTATAAATTCCTACGTTGGAAGAGAAAAATAAAGATTCGCCATCGCCATAAATTTCATCTATTCTATAACCCTCATTGAATAAAAATTCGAATTTTTCAATATTTATGTTTTCTTGGCTGTCTAACAAATAAACTCTCCCATTAAGCGATAAGTAAAGCTTGTCTTCAATAACATCTAAATAATTTATAAATAAATTATTTTTTTTTATTAAATCTGAAAGCGGAGAATTAACAATTTTTTTACTTTTACTATCTATAACAATCAAATCATTTGAAGAAGCAATGTAAACTTTTTGATCAATGGATTCTATAAATTCAATTCTCTTAATTGGAATTCCCTTTTCATAGCCAAGAGTTCTAAAAAAATCACTCCTAGTATTGTATACTACTACCTTTCCATTAGAACCAAACCACACCTCATCATCGACAATAGCACTAGAATAAAAATCTGAATCAGAAAATCCAGAATAGTTATTCTCTACAAAATTTTCAATATCATCAAATCCATTTTCAATGGATGATATTGAACTAAATTGACTATTATTTACTCCACCTATCCATATTTTGTTTTTAATTGAAAGTGTCAATGGAACTGATACTCTTACTCCAACAGTTTGAGGGCTTATAGTTTTACTAAAATCATCAATAAATAGTAATTGTCCATTTGACAATCCAATCCAGCTATATCCATCTTCCGTCTTTAAATAAGAATTATATTTATGAAAAATTCCATTATTATCAGAAGCAGAATCATTTCCTAACAGCCATGCCTCTTCAACAAAATAATCTTCAAATGAAAAATCTTTCAAAGAATATCTATTATTAAAATTAATATCTCCCCAATCAATATTTTTTTCATCTGGATATGTAAAAATGCCAAGGAAAGATCCACTAACATGATCTAGTTTAATGTAATTTGAAATAGTTTTAATCCACAGAAAACTTCTTGAAGACCCTATATCATAAATACTCCTTACAGAATTGATGGATATCCTTTTAAAATCAATATTATTCCAGTTTCCTTGACGAGAATTAGAAAATTCTAAGCCCTTATTACCTGCAAGCCATAATATTCCTGTATTTTTGTCAAAATAAATGTGTTTGATTTTATTTGACTTAATTCCCTGGCCAAGATAGAGATTTGGTTCAAACTTTCTAGAAAATTTATTAAATCTCAAAATACCATTTGCATCAGTAGCAAAGAAAATATATTGATATCCTTCAGAAATAGAATTAATAGATTCATTTTGTCTAATGATCTCCCAATCGAACAAATCAAATCTTTGATCTATTTGTGCATGAATTACATCTAAGAAAAAAATCAGCTGAATAAAAAAAAGTTTATTTTTTCTTATTAAATGAATTTTTCTTAAAACCTTTTCTAATTTTTGAAACATGTCCATTATCTAAATAAATTATTACACTAGCAAATTGTTTCAAAAAATAATCATTACTGGATGACAGCAATACTGTTGTTCCAAGAATATTATTCATTTTAACAATCTTTTTTCTAAGCATTATCTCAGTTCTTGGGTCCATTGACAATCCATAATCATCAATTAATAAAACCCTTGGGTCCTTTTCAACTCCTATAATAGTCTTAAGCCAATGTCTTTCTCCATCCGAAATAAGATTTATAGGTGTTTTCCAAACTGCTTCCATCTGAAAACTAGTGAAATGCTGAGACTTTATTTGCTGGGTTTTTTTTGGAAATTTTTTCTTAATTAACTGTTCAACTGTTAACGAAGCATTTACTGAATGAACATCGAGATATTGGATATCTTTATGTTTTTTAATTTTACCGAAAAAACCTTTTTTAAACTCACTACCCTGATAAAGAACTGTACCGTTTGATTCTTTTATCTCTCCAGACAAGACTTTCAATAAAGAAGTCTTTCCAGATCCAAAATTACCACAAATACCATAGATTAGGCCATTATGAAACTTTAGAGTTTTTATCTCTAAAGCCTTCTTATTTTTGAACCTTAATTTAAGGTTCTTCACATCATATATTTGTTTAAGTTCCATTGTATCCTCCAAAAAAGGACAGCAAAACTATTCAATAATATTATTCTTCTAAATATTTTTCAGCATCTATAGCAGCCATGCAACCAGAGCCTGCAGCAGTAATTGCTTGTCTATAATGATCGTCTTGAACATCTCCACATGCAAAAACTCCTGGAATGTTAGTTAAAGTAGAATCAGGTTTTGTCAAAATATAACCATTATCGTCTAAATCAATTATTCCTTTAAAAAGATCTGTATTTGGGTTATGACCAATGCCATAAAATACCCCTTCACAATCAAAAGTAGATTCTTTTCCTGAAATAGTATCTGTCAGAACAATGCTTGAAACACCATCTTTTTGCGTACCATTAATAGATTTGATACTTTTATTGACCAATATTTCAATAAGGGGGTTATTTTTTACTCTATCTAACATGATTTTAGAAGCTCTAAACATTTCACTTCTATGAATAATAGTTACTTTTTTTGCAAATTTTGTAAGGAAAGATGCTTCTTCCATAGCTGAATCACCACCTCCAACAACAGTAATATTTTTATCCTTAAAAAAATATCCATCACATGTTGCACAGGTACTAATTCCATAGCCCATTAACTCATCTTCCTCTTTAAGACCAAGCATTCGAGCAGAAGCTCCAGTAGAAATAATAATAGTCTCTGATAGAAATTCTTCATCCCCAACATAAACTTTATAAGGTTTAGAGCTAAAATCTACTTTGGTAACATGCTTAAAAAAACATTCAGCTCCAAATTTCTTTGCTTGATCTCTGAATAAGTCCATCATTTCAGGACCCATAACACCTTTTGGAAAACCTGGGTAGTTTTCGACATCTGTAGTAATTGTCAACTGACCTCCAGGTTGATTTCCTTCAAAAACTATGGGTTTTAAATTTGCTCTTCCAGCATAGATTGCCGAAGTTAGTCCAGCAGGACCTGAACCAATAATGATTGTCTTATGAATAGTTTTATCTGTCATTAAATTAATATTGTTAAC
Source organism: uncultured bacterium (assembly GCA_965656415.1). Lineage (GTDB taxonomy): Bacteria > Fidelibacterota > Marinisomatia > Marinisomatales > Marinisomataceae > Marinisoma. Next base: position 4,624 of record CBFHKL010000018.1, on the reverse strand, counting down.
TAATGATTTGGTTAACATTATCAATCAATGTCTGTTCTGACTGTAAACCTACTTCCTGCTTAACAATTTCACCATTGCTAAAAAAAAGGAGAGTTGGAATACTTCTTATACCGAATTTTACAGGCGTTTGCTTGACTTCATCGACATTTACCTTACCTACAAGTACTTTATCGCCAAATTGGTCGCAAATTTTATCTAAAATAGGTGCTATAGCTTTACAAGGACCGCACCATTCAGCCCAAAAATCAACAATAACAAGCTTATCAGAATTAATTACAAGCTCTTCGAAGTTCTCATCAGTAATTTTTACAGTTTTATCAGACATAAATTTTCCAAATCATTAAATAATAAACTTCTGAATTTATATGATTTATTTTAATTGAGTAACAAAAAAATAATAACTATGAAACAACCTTAAGGAATCTTCTCTTACCAACTTTAATTATAAATTCTTTTTCTGATGAGGAAATGATAAAATTAGCGTCATTGCATACTTCGCCATTAATTTTTACAGCTTTCTGAGCAATTAACCTCTTTCCTTCCCCTTTACTAGATATAAAATCATGCTCTGAAAGAAGTTCAAGCAATCCTATGTCAGAGTCTATTTTACAGCTTGGCATATTCTCAGGATTATCTCTTTTAACAAATATTTGATCAAAAGAACTTTGCGCTAAATCAACTTTATCTTCAGAATAATATTTTTTAACTAAATCTCTAGCTAAGCTTCTTTTAATATCTCGAGGATTATTTGAACTATCTTTAAGAAGTAATTTAACCTCTTTAATTTTTTCTCTGTCTGCAAAAACGGCAAGTTTATAATATTTTAAAATCATTGAATCATTAATAGACATGATTTTACCATACATATCTTCAGGAGAATCATCTAATGCAATATAATTATCATATGACTTTGACATCTTTTCAACTCCATCTGTCCCTTCAAGCAAAGGAAGTGTAATTATTGACTGAGGATCTTGTCCATACTCTCTTTGAATATCCCTACCAACAAGTAAATTGAATTTTTGATCGGTACCTCCAAGCTCAACATCAGCATTAATTTCTACAGAATCCATTGCTTGGGCTAATGGATATAAAAATTCATGCATTGAAATAGGAACTTCCGATTCGAATCTTTTTGTAAAATCATCTCTTTCAATCATGCGAGCAACTGTATATTTACTACTCAATTTAATAACTTCTTCAAAGTTCATTTTGTTTAGCCAAGTGCTGTTAAATATGACTTTAAGATTATTTATATCAAGTATTACTTTAGATTGTTTAATATATGACTCAGCATTAGCTTTTGCTTCATCTAAAGTTAATTGTGGACGTGTTTTATTTCGATCTGAAGGGTCTCCAATCATAGCTGTAAAATCACCAATAACTAATACTGCTTGATGGCCTAAATCTTGAAAATCTCGTAATTTTTGTAATACTACTCCATGACCAATATGAAGGTCTGGTCTACTTGGATCGCAACCAAGCTTTACAGTCAAAGGCTTATTGTCTGAGATTGATCTCTCAAGCTTTTTTCTTAAATCATTTAGAGGGATGACCTCTTCTGTACCTCTGGAGATTAATTCTAATTGTTCGTCTACAGGTAAAAAAGCCATTATCTATCTCTCATTTCTCTTTTTGCCTCTCTATCAAGATCTTTTATTTTCAAAGATTCTTTCTTTTGATACATTTTTTTTCCTCGAGCGGTAGCAAATTCAATCTTTGCTATTCCTCTCTTAAAGTATGCTTTTAAAGGTACAATAGTAAGACCTTTCTGAGCAACAACATTCTTTAGCTTAATTATTTCTTTTTTATTGAGGAGAAGCTCTCTATCTCTTGTCGGCGCATGCCCCTTTATTCCAGTATGAGAATAAGGACTAATATGAGCGCTTACTAGGTAAAAACGATTCTTTTTTAAAGTTATGAAACTATCTTTAAGATTAAGTTTTTTTTCCCTTAAACTTTTAACTTCACTACCTAAAAGAATCATTCCAGATTCGTACTTATCAATAATTGTATAGCTATAAAATGCTTTACGATTATTACTAATTATTTCAATTTTTTCATTCATAAAAAAAAGTTTTTAATATAATATATAATGACTGTAAACTTAAATATTATTAACTTTAAAAAGTTATTAACAAAGTGTGTATAATTAATGTGTGTTATATTATTATATTGTTTATATTAGTACTAAATTAAGAATAATTTTTAATTATGAGTAGTATATATAAACGAAAAAGAAATGGTAAAGAAGATGGATATGTTATGTATTCAACTTATGCATTTGATCCATTAAAAAATAAAAAAAGATATTTCAATATTACCATTGGAAAGCTTAGCCCTTCCCTTTCATGGGATGATTGCAAAAAACAGAAAAAAGAATTGGATAGAATGTTTAAAGCAAAAGAAGGTGGGAAAAAAGAAATGAATTTAAAAACAGCTATTGAAACCTTTATCAAGTTCAAATTATCAAAAAATAAGTCCTTGAAGCAAAATTCTAAAAAATTAATATTATATCACCTCAACAAATTTAATAAAACCATATCAGAAAGATATGGATCAGGTATCATGATTAAACATATAGATATTAAGATTCTAGCATGGTATTATGCTCTTAGGAACAAAGAATTAAGAAGAAGCTCAATGGAAGTCCATAGGAGGATAATTGATTCTTTCCTTGAATGGACTAAAAATTGAGCGAGTGACGCGATTCGAACGCGCGACCCCAACCTTGGCAAGGTTGTGCTCTACCAGCTGAGCTACACTCGCATAACATGTCATAATAAAACAATTTTAAATTATAATAAAGAAAAAAGATAAAGTTAGTTTTTAAGAGAAAAATCTGCTTTATCAGCAACATCTTGAATAAAGGCAGCAACTTCCTTGTCGTCAGGTATAGTGGGGGAAAGTGGTACGCTAAAAAAAATACTTCTATTGCTGAAACCCGCTAAAGAAATTCCAAGCTCGGTAGCCTCTTTTTGATATTTCTCAATCAAAGAAAGTACATTTGGTTGGTTAGCATAGAGCTCTTCAAGTCTTATTGAAGGATCCTTAGCCTGTAATCGATTTAGGCGATAATCTATCTCTTGAAGGCGATTGAATGGCGCAGAGACGTCATTTATGGCTTCATTTGAGGCTTTTATTCTAATATCTAAGATACTTAAATGTTTACCTTGTATACCTCCACCATAAATAAGAGCTCCACTATCAGACTGTTTTGTTCTAGGTTCAGTTCTTTTAGAAGTACCGCTTAAGAAAATGTAATCTGCTTTTTCAAAAGACTTGGATAAATCAATTAAATTTTCATCAAGAACATTGACAAGCAAAACAATAATATCAACAGATGGCTTTAATTCAGAAATATACTTATTGCCCTCTTCAATAAAATTCTTATTTAAAATAGAATTTGATCTTGCAGACTGACTTAAGCCAATGAAAGCTATTTTAGCTCCATCCTTTTCAAGAATATGATAAGGTTTAAATAATAAACTATTTGTAGATTTATCATACAGGTTTGCAGAAATAAAATTAACTGAAGAATCTTTAGTAATATCGATTAAAAAATCAACGCCCCCTTTAAAATCATTCGAACCAATATTTACTACATCTTGTCCTAAAAATTCTAAAGCTTTCACAAAATTTCTAGCTTTAAATCTTTTGTCTTTAATAGAAAGGTTATCTGGATTTATTTGATTACTATCAAAAAGAGCATTTCCGGCATCAACTAAAAAGGATTCTCTTCCTGGCATCATATTATCAAGAAAGAATTTTTTTCTAGCTAAACCACCAAGTGGATTTTTTGGACATCCACAATCATAAAACTCAGAATAAACATTAGTTGTTGAAACAATTGAAATGTTTTGAGTGGTATCTTTTAATGGCTCCTGACTGAAAATAACCGTAAAAAATAATAGATATAGTAGCTTTGTCATTTATTTCTTTTTCTTTTTGCCAATATAGGTATAAAAAACATATAAATACCTGTTAAACTTAATATCAAAAGTAAAATTCCTGAAGGTAAAAACCATCCATACTTAACTACTTCACTAAAAAAAGAACCATCGTGAATTGATTCAATAATATCGGACCTTCTATAGTTCTTAGCATATATCTCCGAGGTTTCAATATCAATTTGAATTTCCCAATTGTTTTTCGACTTAATTTTCGCTATCCCTTTGTCCGGTCTAATATCGATTCTTTCAATATCTTCCCACGACGAAATATTAGCTTCTTTTACAGTGGATACAGCATCAAGATAAGATTGTAGCATTACTGGCTTACTTGATGAGGTAACTTCAACATTAGGTTGAATCCAATTTGACTGCTTTTTTAACTGCAGCATAATACCACTTGAAACCATAATTATAATCGGAATGATTATAATTGGAGAAATCCAATAATGAATCTGTCTTATTTTCTTTTTAAAGCTCAACGTCTTTTAAAGATTTTACTTCAAGAATTTTTTCTAGTTCATCCATTAAGAAGTTCATTTTTCTTGAAACGGCTTCAAATGGCTCACTAGTTGTCATATCTACTCCAGCCAAATTAAGTAATTCTACTGGATAATCTGAACTTCCGCTCGATAAAAAAGCAATGAATCCATCGATACCTGCTTGTCCTTCGT
>CBFHKL010000017.1:1648-19708 GCA_965656415.1 uncultured bacterium | reverse complement strand
TAAATTTTAATTCTCCATATATATCTAATAATCTAAATACTGAATATGATCATTTCTTTCCAGATCCAATAAGTGGAGAAATGGATATCACAGATTTTTGGTTTACAGAATATGATATAATATTGTTTGATAATTTTCCAGTAAAACCTGTTTCTGATAAATGGTTTAATTTATTTTTAAAGAAAATTATTTCAGAAAAAAGTTCTATAATTATGAATTCTAGATTAAGTCAGGATGTTGAAGTGTTAAAAAAGTTTTTCCCAATTTTTGGTATACAATTTGAAGATAATATGGATTTGAAAAATTTTGATAATTATTCAAGGCATACTAAAAACTCTTTCAAATCTTCTTTTATTTCTTCAAATGAAATATATAATGTTTCAAAAAATCTCCTTTCAGAATTAAATGATACTATTGATTGGATTATACTTGATACTGAAATTCAATATTCTTTTTACCTAGCAAATAAAGATTATAAGGTAAACGAACCAATTTTAATTTATGGTTTTTCTAATTTAGTTAACTCTGAGATCAAAAATGTTACAGCTAAAGTTTTTAGAAATAAAGAAATCGTTGAAACTATACAATTTTTATATAATCCTGTTTCAGGCTATTACTTTAGCCAGTTTGAAGCTAATGATATTGGTGATTATAATTTCGATATTATAAACAACAATAAAACAATTGATACTATAAATGTAAATATATATGATTAAATGAGTAAATTATCTGATGCTTGATATTAAAAAACTAAGAAGTAGTTCTGATAAGATTTTAAATTCTCTTCAAAAGAAGGACAAAGCAATTTCTTTAGAAAGTATTTTAAATATTGATACTGAACTCAAAGCCTTGACAACAACACTAAATGAACTTCAAGCTGATCAAAATAGCAAATCTAAAGAAGTAGGCTTACTAAAGTCAAAAGGTGAATCAGCTGAAAATATTTTTAAGGATTTAAAAGTTTTATCTGATAAAATTAAGGAATTAGAAAAACACCAAAGAGAGCTATCTTCTGCTTTAAAAAGTGCGTTACTTGAAGTACCAAATGCTCCTCATTCCACTACTCCTGAAGGATCAAGTGAGAAAGATAATATTGTAGTTTTTGAGAATAAGCTTGATACAAAGTTCAGTTTTATCCCAAAAAATCATATAGAAATTGGAAAAAAATTAGATATACTAGATTTTGAATTAGCAGCTAAAATATCTGGCAGCGGTTTCCCTCTTTTTAAAGGGAAAGGAGCTTCACTGGAAAGAGCTTTAATTAATTTTATGATAGATTATCATTTAAATAATTTCGATTACACAGAGTTTTTTACACCTTTTCTAGTGAAACCTGAATCCGCTTTAACAACTGGTCAACTTCCAAAATTTTCAGAAGATATGTACCATATTGAAAAAGATGATTTATACTTAATCCCAACTGCAGAAGTATCTTTAACAAACATACATAAAGATGATATTTTATCAATCGAGGATTTACCAAAATATTATTTAGGGTATTCTGCTTGTTTCCGTAGAGAAGCTGGATCTTATGGTAAAGATACTAGAGGTCTCTTAAGAGTACATCAGTTTAATAAAGTTGAATTAGTTAAATTTGTTGAACCTGAAAGTTCTTACGATGAGCTTGATTCTTTAGTAAAGCAAGCTAGAAATATTCTTGATATGCTTGAGTTAAATTATAGAGTAATTGAATTATGTACAGGAGATTTAAGCTTTGCTGCAGCCAAATGCTTTGATCTTGAGGTGTGGGCACCAGGTGAAGAAAAATGGCTTGAGGTTTCATCATGTAGTAATTTTGAAGATTTTCAATCTAGGAGAGGAAACATTAGATTTAAAGATGCTAGTGGAAAAACAGATTTTATCCATACTTTAAATGGTTCAGGATTAGCAACTCCAAGAATTTTTGCAGCTTTTCTTGAAACACATCAAAGAGAAGATGGAAGTATAAAAATTCCAGCACCCCTCCAACCATATTTGGGAATTTCGGAGATAAAATAATTGCGAATTATATGGATTTATTTAAATCTTATTTTCTGGACGTTGTTATTTGGTCTTAGTTCTTTTTTTACTATTCTTATTACAGGAAACAAAAAAAATTTTAAGTTTTTTGCAATAGTTTGGGGTAGAACGTTATCATTTATTTTTAATGTAAAACTAAAAATTAAAGGGCAAGACAGACTTTTAGATACAAACTATATTTTCGCGGCAAATCATGCTTCATTAATTGATATCCCTCTTTTATTAGTCGCTGTTAATAGATATACAGTATTTATTGCTAAGCATGAACTTAGTAAAATACCCATTTTTAAATCAATACTTGATAAAGCAGGATTTATTTTTGTTAATAGAGAAAATAATGATAGCGCTATTAAATCAATGAACTATTTAATTGAAGATATAAAGAAGATTCCAAGATCTGTTGGAATTTTTCCAGAGGGAACTAGAACAAAAGATGGAAACTTATTAGAGTTTAAAAAAGGTACAGCAATTTTTGGTATTGATACAAAAATTCCTATTGTTCCAATAGCTATATCAGGATCATATAATTGGTCTCAAAAAAAAATATTTGATTTATCAAAAAGTGTAATAACTTTTGAATTTAGTGAACCAATCATAACAGAAAACTTAGCTTATGATGACAGGGATAGATTAACAGAACAAATTAAAGCAAGCATTGAGCAAAAGAAGATAGATTAAAATGAAGTTTTTATTAAAAGAAAATTTAAATGCAATAAATAATCTTAAGTCAGAGAAGAAAAAAATAGTTTTTACAAACGGCTGTTTTGATTTATTGCATGTTGGCCATATCAGGTACTTATCTAATGCAAAGAAACTTGGTGATTTTTTAATCGTTGGTCTTAATTCAGATGAATCAGTAAAAATATTAAAAGGTCAAAATAGGCCAATAAATCAATTTCAAGATAGAGCAATGCTTTTATCAGCGCTCAGGTCAGTTGATTTAGTAATAATGTTTGAGGAACAAACTCCTGAAAATTTAATTAATAAAATTGTACCTGATGTTCTTGTTAAAGGCGGTGATTATGATATTGAAGATATAGCTGGATATCACACAGTTATAAAAAATGGCGGTAAGGTTAAAACTTTAGATTTTTATAAAGGATATAGCAGTACTAATTACATAAAAAAAATAAATAAACGCTAACTTGATTATCAAAACTAATTCAGATAAGTTCACAACTCTATGATATATAATAGATTAATATTTGCAATTCTAATGTCTTCATTTATTTTGGGTCAAAATCTTTCACAAAAACCAAGAAAACCTTTTATGAATACGGATGATATTTCCTTTCTTGGAACATCAAACAGAATTACTTCTGTTTTAGATGAAGCTAAACAATTCTTATCTGATGCAATAATTGCTGATGTTAATTCTGATACAGTTGAAGTTGTATACAATATTAAAAAGGTTTTTGATCTTTTATCAGATGTTGAGCAAATAGGAGTTAGAGAAGAGCTTGATAAAATTGAATTTGAAAAGTTTCAAGATGACTTTGTAAAAATTTATACTTCAAGACTTAATACTATTGATAGTTCTATGCAGTTTTTGTCTGCAGATTTAATAAGAAGAGATATTGCTCAAATAACTTCTGAAAATGAGTCTATTGAAATGGGTATGACCAAATTTACAATTATTGACGACAGGGAGGGTCATATTCCTTTAGTCACAAACTCTCAAGTAGAAAGTTATATTAGATATTTTCAAGGCAAAGGTAGAAAAGGATTTAATATTTGGTTAAAAAGATATGTGCAATATAAAGACTTGATGCTACCTATTCTTGATCAATACGATTTACCAGAAGAGTTAATTGTTGTTTCAATGATTGAGTCAGGATTTGATCCAAAAGCAGTTTCAAAAGCAAAAGCAGTTGGATTGTGGCAGTTTATGTATTTAACTGGAAAACAATATGGATTGAATAGAAACTGGTACATTGATGAAAGACAAGACCCCATAAAATCTACTCATGCAGCAGCGAAATATTTTCAAGACCTATATAATGAATTTGAAGATTGGTACTTAGTACTTGCAGCTTATAATACTGGACCAGGAAGATTAAATAGAGCATTAAAACTACACGAAACATCTGATTATTGGCAGCTTTATTCTTTGCCTAAAGACACAAAAAATTATATTCCTTACTACCTCTCTTCAGCTATTATTTTACAAAATCCAGAGAAATATGGTTTTAAAATTCCAAAATCAAATCCTCTAAAGTTTGATGAAGTAGAAATAGAAAAGAGTTCTGATCTAAATGTTTTAGCTAAAGCAGCTGATACAAGAGTTAGTACTATTAAAAAATTAAACCCTGAACTAAGACAACCTGCAACTCCAAATAATGGACCTTATTCTTTAAATATCCCTTTTGGTAGAAAAGAATCATTTTATAAAAAATTTAATGCTATTCCTGATAATGAAAAATTTGCAGTTCAAAAAGTAGAGCACCGTGTTCAAAAAGGTGAAAATCTATCATCAATTGCTGCTAAATACAGAGTTTTAAAGGCTGATTTACAAACAATTAATAATATTACAAATGCTAACAATATTCGTATTGGACAAGTTCTAAAGATTCCAGTCAAAGGAGGAATCTATGCCAATTATCCTGAAAAAATTATCTACAAGGTCAAAACTGGAGATCAACTTGGATTTATAGCAGAAAAATATAATACTAGAGCAAGTGAAATAAGAAAATGGAATGGAATGAAGGCAAATGATTCGTCAATTTATCCTGGACAAAAATTAACTTTATTTGTTAAAGGCCAACCAGTTGAGGATACTCCAAAGAAAAATGTTTATATTGTTAAGTCTGGTGATAATTTGAGTATAATTGCTAAAAATTATAATACGACTATTTCTAAAATAAAGAGTTGGAATAGTATGAAATCTTCGACAATTTATCCTGGTCAAAAATTGACAATTTTTTTTGAATAATTAATATGATAAAACAAGATATAGTAGATAACGTAGCTAATGCAACTGGACTTACAAAGGTTGAAGTGGAAGCAGTGTTAAATGAATCATTTAGCGCAATCATTACAGCGTTAAGTAACAATGAGAAAATTGAATTAAGAGGATTTGGAACTTTTAGTGTAAAGCATAGATTACCTAAGAAAGCAAGAAATCCGAAAACTGGAGATCCTATTTTCTTACCTGAAAGATATGTACCTGTTTTTAAACCATCGAAGCTGATGAAGAAAACAGTTAATGAAAAATTAATTGAATATTAAGGAGCAATAAATGCCTTGCGGTAAAAAAAGAAAAAAAAGAAAAATGAATACTCATAAACGTAAAAAACGTTTAAGAGCTGATAGACATAAGAAAAAAAATAAATAAGTAACTATTATGCAAGTCAAAAGTTTTGCTATATGGGCTAATGCGGAAAAGAAACAGGTTCCAGCGTTAGTCCAAAATACTATCAATTGGGCTAACGACAATAACCTTAAAGTGTATTTAGCCGACAGATTGAAAAGTATTGATATAGCTAATAACAACATATCATACTTTTCCACTAAAAATCCTCCTGAAGTTGATTTCTTATTATGTTTAGGAGGTGATGGAACTCTTATCTCAGGTGTTAGGATTTTTTCCAATCATTCTGTACCGGTATTAGGGGTTCATTTAGGTGGATTAGGATTTTTAGCTCAAATCACTCCCGAAGTACTTATTGATAAGCTTGATTCAGTTAAAAAAGAAGAATTTAAGATACAGGACAGATTAGTCATATCGGCAAAAATATCTGATAATGATAATTCATTTTTTGCAGTGAATGATTTTGTTGTACAGAATGAGACTTCTTTTAGAGTTACATCATTATCTTTATATATAGATAATCAACATGTTAGTGACTATAAATCTGATGGTATTATTATTAGTACTCCCACTGGTTCAACAGCATATTCTTTATCTTCGGGAGGACCGATTGTTCAACCTGATGTTTTTTCAATTGTCATAACTCCTATAGCACCTCATTCACTAACTTCAAGACCGTTAGTTTTACCTTCAGATGTTGAAGTAGAATTTAGATTTAATGAAGAGTCAGAGGATAATCTTAAGTTGATTGTAGATGGACAAAATATAATCAATTTCACAAAGGATTCTACTGTAAAGTTATTTCAAGCTAAGCATCATTTAAGATTTATTACTTTTACAGATTATAATTACTATGAGACCCTAAAAAATAAAATGATTTGGGGTAAAAGAGGTTCATAAAAAAGGAATTCAAATGTCAGAACAAATATCACAAAATCAGATTAAAGAATTAAGAAAAAAGTTTTCAAATGATAATCATATCAAAGTAGTTCGAAATGCGATGATTAAAACTAATTCAAACGAACTTTCAATGGATTGGGAAAAATATCGTAAAATTGATCATTCATTTTCTCATGTTATATCAGGAGAAATGCCTGCAACTAATCAAAAATCAAGTGGAAGATGCTGGGGGTTTGCTGGACTCAATCTTTTTAGAGTTTATTTAGGAAGAAAGCACAATTTGAAAGATTTCCAGTTTTCTCAAAGTTATTTTATGTTTTGGGATAAGCTTGAAAAGTCTAATTATTTTCTAGAATCAATTCTATCAACTGTCGAAGAAGATTTTGATAGTAGAATTGTTATGCATTTACTTCAAACTCCAACAGAAGATGGTGGACAATGGGACATGTGGGCAAATTTAATTAAAAAATATGGTGTAATTCCTCAAGCTGAAATGTCTGAATCTTTCTCTTCAAGTCAGTCAGCTGAAATGAATAAAATGCTAGCTAGAAAGCTCAGAGAAAATGCCCATGATCTTCGAAAAGAGTTTTCTAAAGGCTCTTCAAGTGAAGAATTGATCGAATTAAAAAACAATATGATTGAAGAAATCTTCAAAATGCTCACAATGCATCTTGGAACTCCTCCAGAAAGTTTTAATTGGCAAGTAAGGGATAAAGACAAAAAGTTTACTAGGTTTGAGAATCTCACTCCTCAATCTTTTTACAATGATCATGTTGGACTCAATCTTGATGATTATGTTTGTTTAATTAATTGTCCAATGAGTAATAAAGAGTATAATAAAGTTTATACTGTAGAGCATTTAGGTAATGTTGTTGAAGGAAGCCCCATTAGATATTTAAATGTTGAAAGTGACATTATGAAAGATGCGAGTATAAAATCTATAAAGGATGATAATCCTGTATGGTTTGGATGTGATGTTGGCAAACATTTTCATAGAGATTTAGGTATTATGGACACTCATTTATTTGATTATGAAATGTTTTATGGCACTGATTTTAGAATGAATAAAGCACAAAGACTCGAATACGGCCAAAGTCAAATGACCCATGCAATGTTATTTACAGGTGTTGATTTAGATGAAAATGGAAAATCAACTAAATGGAGAGTAGAAAATAGTTGGGGAGATAAGGGTGGAAATAAAGGTTATCACATTATGTCAGATGACTGGTTTGATGAGTACAATTATGAAGTCGTTGTTCATAAAGATTATTTATCAAATGAATTGAACGATATCTTTCAAAATGCTGAGGCTATACCTTTGAAGCCTTGGGACCCTATGGGTGCTTTAGCAAAATAAGTGGATACTTTAAGTCATGCTCTATGGGGCAATGGTCTTTTTGGTTATAAAAAACATTGGAAGTTGGCTATTTTTTTTGGTGCATTTCCAGATTTAATATCTTTTGGTGCCTTATTCATTGTAAAACTTTTCAATAATTCTTTAAAATACGTTGGACCTCCAACACTTGAAAGTTTACAGCAACTGGAGCCTTTTCCTGAATGGCTCTTTTTTATGGACAATTTTTCTCATAGTTTTGTGACAGCATTTTTAATAATAAGTATTGTATATTTTTACAAAAAAGAATTTGTTTGGCCTATGTTAGCATGGCCGTTTCATATTGTATTAGATATTCCTTTTCATACCAAAGAATTTTTCCCAATACAATTTTTATGGCCAGTTTCAGATATTATCTTTGATGGAATTTCTTGGTCTTCTCCGTACATAGTTTTGCCAAATTTTGCAGGAATAATTTTTCTATATCTTTTAAGGTTTAAAAAGACTATTTAAGCCTAAAAATTGAGGAAAATAAGTTTTTAATTATATATCCAGCCATTTTTGGATTTTCTTTTAATCTTCTAACTGAATAATCGTACCAATTATCTCCATAAGGTAAATACACTCTTACAGTATTTCCGTCATCCATTAGCTTTTTAAGCTTTTTCTGCATTGGAACACCATGTAAGACTTGAAATTCATATCTATCTTTGGAAATACCCTTTTCAAGAATCCATGAATAAAGACTATCAATTAAAAATTCGTCATGGGTTGCAATACCGACATATGAGCCATTATTTAATGATTCCTTTACAAGCGAGATATAGTTTTCTCTGATGTCATTATAGTCATTCAAAACTAGGCTAGGATCTTCAACATAGATTCCTTTACAAATTCGAACATTAAATTTATCATTACTTAGTGCTTTAATATCATCAATTGATCTGTGAAGATATGCCTGAATGACAATACCTATTTGATCATAATGATTAAACATTTCTTTGTAAAGTTTAATTGTTTCTGAAGTGTAAGGAGCATTTTCCATATCAAGCCTTAAAAAATTATTATTTTTTTTGGCAGCTTCAACAAGCTTAGAAAGATTTTTTTCAACGATATCTAACCCTAAATCTTGACCAACATGAGTTAGTTTTATCGATAAATTTGCCAACAAATTTCTTTTAGAAATTTCATCATATATTGCAACATATCTATCGGTTACTTCTTTAGCTTCATTTTCGGTTTGAACATGCTCACCAAGAATGTCAATTGCTACCTTAAATCCTTTCTGATTTAACTTTTCAACATTTTGTAGCATTTCTTCATCTGTAATTCCAGCTATATACGGTGAGGCAACAATTTTTACCAAAAATTTTGGTAAAAAAGGAAGTATTTGAATTATTAAATTATTTATTAACTTCATTGGATATAAATTTAATAAATAAAAAAAATTATGAAAGTAGTATTAATAATTGGCGGAGCTGTATCAGGTTCAACCGCTGCAAAAAAACTGATAGATGCTGGAATTCGGTCTGTTGTTATTGAACAAAACAGAATGCCTTATGGTAAAATTGAAGATGGTCTTCCAAGATGGCATGATAAACAGAGATCTGGTGAATATGATAAGATTGATGAGATTATTTCAAACGATTTAGTTGATTACGTGCCTTTGACAAAACTGGGGAAAGATATTCCATTTGAGGAAGTTTTAAGTATGGGATGGAGTTGTGTTTATTTTGCAAATGGAGCTTGGAAAGATAGACCATTTCCTTTAAGTGATATAGAACAATTCGAAAATTTTCATTATCAAAACCCTTATGTTTTCTGGTTTAATCACTATCATGAAAAAGATTACAAAGGAGACCAAATTGAAGTGGTTGATAATGCATTAGTCGTTGGCGGTGGCTTGGCTTCAATTGATGTTTGTAAAATTACTCAAATGGAGTTAGTAAAGCAGAAAGTTGAATCAAAGATAGAAAATTTTGATATAGTTGAAATGGAACACAAAGGTATTCCAAAATACCTATCAGAACACGGAATAAATTATGAAGATCTAAATATTATAGGTACAAAGTTAATCTATAGAAGAAATATTGAAAATATGCCTATAACGACTATTCCAGACGGCCTTGAAGAGGAAATGATTGCAAAAAGAAAAATGGTAAGAAGGAAAGTTCTTAGTAAAATGCAAGATAAATACCTTTTTGATGTATTAGAATGCACCCAACCTACTGATATAGTTATTGAGAATGAAAAACTTATCGGTTTTAAAGTAATTTCCAATGAAGTAGTTGATGGAAAGCTTGTTCCCATTGAAAATTCTGAGAAAATAATTAACGCTGATTTGTTTATTAGCTCAATTGGTAGTCTTCCGGAACCAATTAATGGAGTCCCAATGAATGGTTCTACTTATGATATTGTTGACCAAGAATCCGGTAAGTTCAATGATTTTGATAAATTGCATGGAATGGGTAATGCTATTACAGGTCAAGGAAACATAAAAGCATCAAGAGTTAGTGCAAAAACAGTAAGCGATCTCACCATCGATTTAATTAACGATATTGATAAAAATGTAGTTGAAAAAATTGACTTAAAAGTGAGGGAATGGCAATCTAATTCTTCTTATAATGGGAAGTATTTTGATTGGAAAGAAAAAAAATAATTTTTTTGCAATAATTTTATAGAACTCAACAATCTTTTTTAGTACTTTCACTTGTCAAATTAAAGCATTTTTTATAATCCTAAGAGTTGATGCAAAAAATAACGATTAAAAAAGGGCATAATATTAATATTTCTGGGCTTGCTTCCAGAGAATTTGCCAGCGCGCCTACTCAAAAATTTGTTTCATTATCTCCACAAGACTTTAACTACATTAAGCCTAAATTGTTGGTAAAAGAGGGAGACCATGTCTCGCTTGGAGATGCATTATTTTTTGATAAAATTAATCCTGATGTAAAATGGCCATCAATTGCTGCTGGGACTATCTCAAAAATTGTTTACGGAGAAAGAAGAGCAGTTTTAGATATCATTATTGAAGTTGATGATAATAAAGAAAAAACTTCACAGATAATTAATGAAAGAAATCTTTCAACAAAAGAAGATGTAAAGAATTTTATTCAAAATAATAACTTATGGCCTTTCTTTACTCAAAGACCTTTTAATAAAGTTGTTGATCCAAAAGATAGTCCTAAATGCATTATTGTAAGTTTAGCTGACTCCTCACCATTAGCCAATGATTTATCTTTTTCTCTTTCGGATAAAAAAGATAACATTGTTTCCGCTTTATCAAATATAAAAAAACTAACTGATGGTAATTTATATGTTGCTGTAAGAGGTGATAACTTTTCATTTTTATCTGATTATGACTTCATCAACCTGGTTCAAGTTGAAGGTCCGCATCCTTCTGGAAATGTTGGTGTAATTTTAAACAAAGTAAATCCTCTTAATCAGAATGAAGTAGTTTGGACAGTTCAAGGTAGTCACTTGCCAATTTTAGGTAAACTTTTTACCCAAGGTATTTATGATTTTTCCCTAAATATTAGTATTGGAGGACCATCAGTAAAGCCTTCATATTTTAAATCACGAATTGGCGCCAGATTTGACCTATACAAAGATTCTTTATTAAAGGATAATGTTAGAATTATTTCTGGTAATGTTTTAACAGGAAAAAAAGTTAATTTGGATGGTTTTTTAGGTTTTTATCATACATTTTTTTCTGTTATAGAAGAGTCTTTTGATAGACCATTTGTTGGCTGGTTACATCCTGGAGGAAAGTCTAAATACAGTGTCTTTAATGCTTATTTTGGATCAAATAAAAAAAGTTATGATTTTACCACTTTGCAGAATGGAAGTAATAGAGCGTTCGTTCCAGTTGATGCCTGGGAGAAAGTTTTTCCTATGGATATTTATATTAATGCCTTAGCTAGAAGCATTGAAGCAAATGACATTGATGAAATGGAACAGTTGGGTATTTATGAATGTGATGAAGAAGACGTTGCTTTATGTTCATTTGTATGTCCAAGTAAATCTGATGTTGGAGCAATAATTAGAAAAGGATTAGATACAATTTATTTTGATAAATAATTATGAATTTGTTAAGAAAAATATTTGAGGAAACTGGAAAATTTGTGGAAGAAGGGAAACCTTTATCATGGGCTTACCCTGTATGGGAGGCAGCTGATACAATTTTCTTTTCTACCAATAAGCAAACAAGTAAAGGTCCGCATATTAGAGATAATATGGATATTAAAAGAACTATGTTCTTTGTGGTTATAGCATTAATTCCTTGTTATTTATTCGGAGCGTATAATATTGGATATTTAAATGCATTAGCTATGGAAATTGATAGAGGTTTATTTGCTAATACAATTTTTGGTTTTACCTATGTTTTACCAATCTTAATCGCAACTTTTGTTGCTGGTGCTGTTTGTGAGCTTACTTTTGCTATTATAAGAAAGCATGAAGTTAACGAAGGCTTCTTAGTTAGTTGCGCACTAATACCTCTTACAATGCCACCCGATGTACCTCTTTGGCAAGTATTTATTGGTACAAGTTTTGGAATAATTATTGGTAAGGAAATTTTTGGCGGAGTAGGAACAAATATATTTAACCCTGCATTAACATCTAGAGCATTTATGTATTTTGCTTTTCCAACTAAAATTTCGGGAGATAAGGTTTGGGCGGTTGGTCCTGATGGATATAGTGGTGCTACTGCATTAGCTATTCCAGCAAATCCAGTAGAATATGATACTGCTTCAAACCTCTTTGCAGCAAATACTCAGTTTGATTTCTCGATCATGAATATGTTTTGGGGGTTAATTCCAGGATCTATAGGAGAAACCAATAAGTTATTTATATTATTAGGTGCTCTTTTCCTCATTTATTGTGGTATAGCATCATGGAGAATTATGGTTTCTTCTGTTTTAGGCTTAGTGTTTACTGCTTTACTATTTAATCTGTTAAATTATTTTACTGTAGATGGAATTCTTCTAGCCGGTGGTTCTCCAAATGCTATGTTGACTATCACTCCTCTTCAGCATATTTTAATTGGAAGTTTTCTATTTGGTACTGTATTTATGGCTACCGAACCTGTTACTTCATCTCATACAAACACTGGTAGATGGATATATGGTTTTTTGATTGGAGTTTTAACCGTTATAATTCGTTCAATAAATCCTGCTTATCCAGAGGGAGTATTTCTTGCAATATTAATTATGAATATGTTTGCTCCATTAATAGATTATTATGTTGTTCAAGCAAATATTAAAATGAGGCTATCAAGACATGTATAGTAATAACTACACTTTATTTTTTGTTTTCATTGTCACAGTTGTTTTAGGAACAATGCTTTCATTTACAAAAGATAGTGTTAAAGATTTGCAAGACCAAAATCTTAAAGCGGATGTTCAAAAAACAATTCTAAGATCATTAAATTTTGACGAAAGTCTACTACTTTCTAATGAGAGCATTGAGGAAACATTTAAGAATTCTATTGATGCTAAATGTGTTAATGTTGAAGGCGAAATTGTCGAATGTAATATTGAAGAAGTAGATATTGAAAAAAATATAGAGACTTTGCCTATTTATATAAGAATGGATAATGATAAAGTTCAAGGAATTGCTCTTCCAATAGCTGGCAAAGGCTTGTGGTCGACAATTTTTGGATATATCGCGTTAAACCCTGATACAGATTCAGTTTTAGGAATCCAATTTTACAAACATGGTGAGACTCCTGGTTTGGGTGGTGAAGTTGAAAAAAAATGGTTTACCGATAATTTTGTCAACCATCCACAAGAGAAACCAAGCGGTGAAATTCAATATGTACCAAAAAAAATTCGTGATAAATCTGGAAAAATTATTAGCATTAAAGTTGTGAAGGGTGGAGTAGATTATTCTAAATCAAATAGTGCTTCAATTCATCAAGTTGATGGAATTTCTGGGGCAACAGTTACTGCTGATGGTGTTACAGACTTTTTGCTCGAAGACTTATTAAGATATGAAAAAACATTGGATAAAATAAGAGACTATGGAACTATTTAATTCTGAATCAAAAAAAATTGTTAGTGATCCTATAAACGTTAATAATCCAATTTCATTGCAAGTTTTAGGGATTTGCTCTGCATTAGCTGTTACAATTAGACTAGATCAAGCGATAATTATGACTCTTGCTGTAGTTTTTGTTTTGTGCTCATCAAATGTTATTCTATCTTTGATTAGAAATTACATTCCTGCTCGTGTTAGAATAGTTATAATGCTTTCTGTTATTGCGTCTTTAGTTTCAGTTGTTGACGAATTATTAAAAGCATATTTATACGATATGAGTAAGCAGCTTTCAGTTTTTGTTGGATTAATCATTACAAATTGTATTATTATGGGTCGTGCTGAAGCTTTTGCTTTAAAACATGGACCATCCAAAGCTTTTTTAGATGGTTTAGGAAATAGTATGGGCTATGGATTAATAATTATCATTGTTTCTTTTTTCAGAGAACTCTTTGGTGCTGGAACAATTACACTCCCAGATGGCGGTGCAGGTTATGTATTGTGGAGTATTCCCGACTCATGGTATGCAGCTGGATATGAAAACATTGGTTTATTAGTTTTATCTCCTGGGGCATTCATTATTTTGGGCTTAGTAATATGGATTCAAAGAGAGTTTGCAGGTGTTGAGGAAGACGCATAATGACTGGTATTGAACACTATCTCAGCATTTTTACAAAAGCAGTATTTATTGAAAATATTGTTCTAGCTTATTTCCTAGGTTTATGCTCATTTTTAGCTATTTCAAAAAAAATTGATGCATCTGTTGGAATTGGTTTAGCTGTAATAGTCGTATTAACAATTACAGCGCCTATCAATTGGTTTCTATGGGAGTTTCTACTTGATAAAGGTGCCCTTGTTTGGATTAGTCAAGATTTTCAAGATACTGACTTAGGTTTTTTAAAATTAATAGTTTTTATATCTGTTATTGCTGCAATGGTTCAATTAGTTGAAATGTTTATGGAAAGATTCTCTCAATCTTTATATAATAGTCTTGGAATTTTTCTTCCTTTAATTGCTGTAAATTGTTCTATCCTTGGGGGGTCATTATTTATGGTAGAAAGAGAATACACTATTTCTGAAACAGTAGTTTATGGTTTTGGTTCTGGCGTTGGCTTCTTTCTTGCAATTGTTGCTTTAGCATCTATAAGATATAGAATAAGGTATTCCAATATTCCTCCTAGGCTAAGAGGAGTTGGGATGGCAATGTTATTAACTGGATTATTATCAATGGCCTTTATGGCATTTTCGGGGATCGATTTATAATGAGTGATATTTTATTAGGTGTAATTGTTTTTTCATCAGTAATACTTTTATTAGTTATAATTCTGAATGTTTTAGGAGATATTCTTCTTCCGCAGGGAGAGGTTACATTACTAATAAATGATGATGTTGATAAATCTATTAATGTTCAAACTGGCGGAACAGTCCTTTCGGCCTTAGCAGGACAAAGCGTTTATTTGCCATCTGCATGCGGAGGTCAAGGAACTTGTGCGCAATGTAAATGTCAAGTTGTTGAAGGTGGAGGAGATATTTTACCTACAGAAGAAGCTTACATATCACGTTCAGACCAAAAAGATAATTGGAGATTAGGTTGCCAAGTAAAAATTAGAAATGATATGAAAATTAAGGTACCCGATGAAATTTTTAGTATTCGAAAATGGGACGCTAAAGTTAAATCAAATGATAATGTAGCTACTTTTATTAAAGAACTAATTTTAGAGTTACCTGAAGATGATCCAATTCATTTTGAATCTGGTGGCTACATCCAAATAGATGTACCTACTTACAAAGGATTAGAATACAAGAATTTTGAAATTGAGGATTTATATACTAGTGACTGGGATAAGTTTGATATCTGGCAATATGTCGCAGAAAATAAAGAGCCAGTTTTTAGAGCATATTCAATGGCAAATCATCCTGCCGAAGGTAATATGATTATGCTTAACATTAGAATTGCTAGTCCTCCGCCAGATAACCCATCTGCACCTCCTGGAATAGCTTCCTCATATGTTTTTGACTTAAAGGAAGGAGATAATGTAACTGTTTCTGGTCCTTATGGTGAATTCTTTATTAAAGACACTGATCGTGAAATGGTTTACATTGGTGGTGGTGCTGGGATGGCTCCTTTAAGATCACATATTTTTCATTTACTGAAAACTGAAAAATCTAAAAGAAAAATTTCATTCTGGTATGGTGCAAGATCTGAAAAAGAAATGTTTTATGATGATGAATTCAAAGCACTTGCTGAAGAATTTGATAATTTTAAATATCATGTTGCTTTATCTGATCCATTACCAGAAGATAATTGGGAAGGACCAACAGGATTTATTCATCAGGTAGCCCATGATATGCTATTAAGAGATCATGAGGATCCTACTGAATGCGAATACTATTTATGTGGACCTCCTATGATGATTAGTGCTGTTCAAAAAATGCTTTGGGACTTAGGCGTTGAAGAAGATATGATCGCTTATGATGACTTTGGCTAATAGATTAGCTTTACTACTAATTCTTTTATTATTTAGTTGTAGCTCCCCACAAAAAGAGACTGTTTCTATCAAAGGTAGTACTATGGGAACAACATATACTGTCAAATTTTTTCCATTAACTAATAATCCAATTGAAATTGAAGATAATTATATACTTATTGAAAAAATTTTAAAAGACATTAATCAACAAATGTCTACATATATACCCTCAAGCGAAATTTCAACTTTCAATCAGTTGGATTCAACTGATTGGTTTGTAATATCTGAAGATTTTAGCAATGTTGTAGAGCAATCATTTAAATACTATGATTTATCAGACGGTCAATATGATATAACTGTCATGCCTTTAGTAAATTTATGGGGATTTGGCCCAGATATTTTTGAATCACCACCTTCAAAAGCTATGATTGATAGCGTCAAGACTTTTATTGGTCAAGATTTAATTGATGTTGAAAATCAAAAAATAAGAAAAAAAGATTCAAGAGTTCAAATTGACTTAAGTTCAATTGCAAAAGGTTATGCTGTCGATAAGATTTTCAATGCTCTGAATAGATATGATGATCTTTTTATTGAAATAGGTGGCGAAATAAGAACAAAATCAAAAATTAAGGATTGGAAAATAGGAATAAATACTCCTTCCATTACTAATTTTGAAAATGATATAGAACTTATAATCACTTTAAATAATCTTTCAATTGCAACTTCAGGTAACTATAGAAATTTTTATATTATAGACGATAAATTTTATCATCATGAAATTAATCCTAAAACAGGTTACCCAATATCCTCAAACCTAGGTTCCATTTCTATAATTTCTGATAAATCATGTTTAGATGCTGATGGATTATCTACTATGTTTTATACAATTGACAAAAAACTTACAAATGATGTGATAGAAAGTTTAGATGGTGTTGAATCTCTATCTATAATTGTAAATAATGATAAAACTTTTATAAAAGAATTTTCAAGTAATTTTCCAAATAATTAGACACTAGTTTCACATTTCTCTTGGTCTCCACCACAAATTTCGCATCCATCAGGTGAATCTCCACAAGCTTTTCTCAATGGCTTATTTTTAAAAATTAGACCAAGATTCATAGCAATCATTGACAATCCTATGATAAGTAAAACTGGTAATAAATTTTCCATTTTTTAATATAAAGCATTAAATACGATTTTAATAATTTTTTCATCTCTTTTTAATTAAATTACCGCCTATGGATTTATTAAATCACCCAGTTGGTATTATATCAATAGTTTTATTTATCATTGCATATGCTTTTGTAATGACGGAAGAGGTTACGCACTTAAGAAAATCTAAACCTGTACTCTTCGTTGCTGGAATCATTTGGGCAATGATTGCTTGGGTAGGAGTTAAGATGGGAGATTCATATGCTGTAAAGAAAGAATTGATGCATGCTTTTGACGAATTTAATCAGCTAATGCTTTTTCTTCTAGTTGCAATGACATATATCAACTCTATGACAGAAAGAAATGTTTTTGAAAAATTACGATCAATACTTTTAAATCAAGATTTTAGCTATAAAAAATTATTTTGGATTACTGGGTTCATTTCATTTTTTCTATCACCTATAGCTGATAACTTAACAACTGCTCTTACTATGTGTGCGGTAGTATTAGCTGTTGGTAAAGGTAATAAAAACTTTACAAGTATTAGTTGTGTTAATATTGTTGTTGCAGCCAACGCAGGAGGTGCCTTTAGTCCTTTTGGTGATATCACAACTTTGATGGTTTGGCAAGCTGGTTACGTTGAATTTTTACAATTTTTTAAATTATTTTTACCTTCACTGGTCAACTTTATTATTCCAGCATTCATTATGAGTTTTTTCATTGAAGGCTCTGCAGATGAAGTTGAAAATCCACCTGTATTATTAAAAAGGGGCGCAATTGTTATAAGTTGTTTATTCCTGGTTACAATTATGATGGCAATTTCATTTAAACAATTCCTAAAG
>CBFHKL010000017.1:0-1548 GCA_965656415.1 uncultured bacterium | reverse complement strand
AAAGGGGCGCAATTGTTATAAGTTGTTTATTCCTGGTTACAATTATGATGGCAATTTCATTTAAACAATTCCTAAAGCTACCCCCTGTGTTTGGTATGATGTTTGGATTAAGCTTATTACAGCTTTTTGGATATTATTTAAAAAGAACTTATTCTGCTGAAAGTAAAATAAGTCGAGATGGTTCTGATCAACCATTTGGTGTATTCAGGCAAATTGCTCAAGCTGAATGGGATACTCTTTTATTCTTCTATGGAGTTATACTTTGTGTTGCTGGTCTTTCCAAAATTGGTTATTTAGCATTAATTAATTCAGCACTATATGACGGATTAGGTTTTACTATTGCTAATTCTTTAATGGGAATTATTTCAGCTTTAATTGATAATATTCCAGTAATGTTCTCTGTTATTCAAATGCACGATACTACCACAATGGATTTAAATCAATGGCTTTTAATAACTCTTACTGCAGGAGTTGGCGGTAGCTTGCTATCTATTGGTTCTGCTCCCGGAGTAGCTTTAATGGGTCAAGCTAAAGGAATTTATACATTTTCAAGTCATCTCAGATGGACTGGAGTTATTTTTATTGGATATGTATTTAGTATTTTAACGCATCTTTGGATTTCAGGAATGTTATAATGAGGATTACAAAAGTTACAACTAGGAATGGAGATGGCGGAAAAACACATCTAGCCAAAGGTGAAACGGTACTCAAGTCAGACAATGTTATTCATTGTCTAGGTGAGGTTGATGAATTAAGTAGCGTCATTGGAGTTTGCCTTTCTTATTGCAAAAACTCAGATATTTCAAACTTTCTAAAGAAAATTCAAAATAATTTATTTGATATTGGTGGACATATATCAATGAGCTTAGATGACAATTCAATTGTAAACGAAAAAATGATTTCAGATTTAGATCTCCAAATCAATCATCTGAATGAGGATTTAGAACCTTTGGAGGAATTTATTCTTCCTAGTGGAGATTATTTTTCAGCCAACTTACATGTAGCAAGAGCTATTACAAGAAGAGCTGAAAGATCGGCAGTTACCCTTTATGAAGACTCTCTTTCAAAAAATCCGGTTGTTATGTATTTGAATCGGCTGTCAGATTATTTTTTTGTTCTTTCAAGGTATCATAATATGAAAAACAATATACCTGAAACTACTTGGCAGAGGTAGTAGATGAATTTTAATCAAATTAAATCAATTATCGATAAACACGATAAGATCTTTATTTCATCCCATATTAATCCCGATGGAGATAGCGTAGGTTCAGCTTATGCTATGTATAAATATTTAGATTCAATCGGTAAAGATTGTATAATCGTAAATCATTCCCGAATACCAG
The DNA here is from genome assembly GCA_965656415.1 of uncultured bacterium. Classification (GTDB taxonomy): domain Bacteria; phylum Fidelibacterota; class Marinisomatia; order Marinisomatales; family Marinisomataceae; genus Marinisoma. The sequence continues at coordinate 205 of CBFHKL010000017.1, read as the reverse complement.
AAGTTTATAACTTTTTAAATGAGGATAAAATTTTTCAAGAACTAGATGGTGATTCAGCTGCATTTATAAAGAAAGCAGATTTAGGATTAATTTTAGATATAGGAGATTTTTACAGATTGGGAGATGTAGCATATTTAGTTGAAGAGAATGATATTGAAACCCTAAGTATTGACCATCATGGTAAGTCAGATAATGACTTATTCAA
>CBFHKL010000016.1:0-19733 GCA_965656415.1 uncultured bacterium | reverse complement strand
TGAGTATGCCCTCCAGAAACTAAAAGATTAATAAATGGTGCTTCAAGCTCAGCATGTTCAATAAATACAGAATTCAAATGAGCTTCTAAATGATTTATGGGAATAATTGGTATATTAAGAGCTTGAGCAATACCCTTTGCAAAGCTAATACCTGGAAGTAACGATCCCATTAAACCTGGACCATTAGTTACTGCAATTGCATCGATATCTTGAAAACTTTTATTAGCCTCCTTAAGAACCTTATCTGTTATACTTGGCAGATATTTTTCATGTTCTCTAGAAGCAATTTCAGGTACTACTCCTCCATATTGCTGATGAATTGATTGAGTTTTAGTATAGCTAGATAAAATTTTAAAGTTACTACAAAGTGCAACTCCTGTTTCGTCACATGATGTTTCTATGCCAAGAATAATCAATTAATTTCTTTTATAACTAAAATTTCTAAATTGTTTGGAGATAAATCTTTCCACTCAATTAAATAATCAGGTAATTGAATTTTGGGAGTATAGAATTGTTTTTCAGAATTCCAATAATCAAAATCAATAATAACATCTATATTTTCAGGAGAAGTATTAGCAATCTGATCTAGACCTCCAACAATGGTAAGAGAAACGGTAGCTGGATTAACAAAAACATTTACATCGTTGGGCTTATTTATAAGCTGAACTGGGATTCCTGTTACAATTGTTTCACTAATTGGCTGAATATCAATTATACCATCAACTCTTCTTGGATCAAAACTAACTAATTTATTAGGATTCAATATCAACCAACTACTATTTACCGACGCAATTAAATTAGTTAACGTATCTTCTTCTGTTAAAACAAAATCAATAGCATTGACAGATTCTTCAGGCCCTCCAATGCTAATAGAATCAGGGGCGAACTGTGCATCAGTAGCAATATAACCCGGTTCGGTTGAAACAAATATTTGTGATTTAATAGGAACTTTCTTAATTAAATATCTCTGTAATTTGATTTGAATATTTCTAGGTTTTAAAACTTCTACAAACTCTAAATCAAGAGAAGATGGTAAAACAATTTTTTCTGGATTTTCTTTATAATATGAATCAAGTTGAAAATTATATTCGTCCGATATACTACTTAAATCAATAACTGCTTTAAAATCATTCTCATAAAAGTTATTAAAAATTCTCAACCATATGAAGGATCTGCCAGAACCTTTCAGGGTAACAAAAATACTTTCTGGAACTTCTTCTTTATAAGTTTTTTGTTCTTGAAGATTTCTAGCAACTAGCGGGATATCAAGATTGACAGAATATGATTCTTCGCTCTCTATAAAAAACCAGAAGACAAAAGCTATAACAAAAGAATATGTAATTCTTTTGAACTTTGTTGTATTAATCGTCAACATTGGAATCATCAAGCATTAAGGTAATATTTTTATCATCTGGTTTAACCTCAACTACTAGTAAATCTAAAGTGTCACCTTCATTTAAATCACTTACAATATTCTTTTTTTGATCTTTAGATATTTTATTCATTGGTATTAAACCCTCAATCTCATCTTTTAATTTAATAACAATGCCTGAATCATTCATCTTTTCAAATGAACCTTTAATTTTATCTCCAGAATTAAATTTAGATTTTATACTTTCCCAAGGATTTTCAGATAAATCTTTTAAACTTAATAAGACTTTTCTTTCTTTCTCCAAAATTTCTAAAACTAAATACTCTATTGAATCACCTTCATTTACAAACTCTCTAGGATGAGAGGGATTTTTAGTCCAATGAAAATCAGTTGTTCTTACAAAACCTTCCAATGAATCAGTTAATGAAACAAATGCTCCAAATTTAGTCACCTTATTTACAGAACCTGTTTTTTTATCTCCAACTTTTACAAGATCAGAGATTTTTTCCCAAGGATCATCAGATAATTGCTTGATTCCTAAGCTAATCTTCTGTTCGCCTGAATCAACAAAGAGTACTTTTGATTCTAAAGATTCTCCAACTTTATAAGAATCTTGAAGATTTTGAACATTCTTAGTCCATGATACTTCTGAAATATGAATCAAACCTTCAATACCTTTCTCAAGCTCAATAAAGATACCATAATTCATTATACTTACAATCTTTCCTTTAACAACGTCTCCAACTTTAAATTTATCAGGAATAGTTTCCCATGGGTTTTCAACTAACTGCTTAAGTCCAAGAGAGATTCTTGAAGTTTCTTTATTGAAATCAATGACTTGAACATTAATATTTTGTCCAATTTCTACAATTTCAGACGGATGATTAATTCTTCCCCAAGAGAAATCGGTAATGTGGATTAATCCATCTACTCCGCCAAGGTCCACAAAAGCACCGAAGTCAGTAATATTTTTAACAATCCCTTCAAGCTCAGCACCAATTTCAATCTTGGATATTAACTCTTGTCTCTTTTCATTGAGAGATTCTTCTAATATAGCTTTTCTAGAAACAACTAAATTTTTTCTCATCTCATCAACCTTAACAATCTGGAAATCAAATTCTTTTCCAATTAAGTCATCAAAATTTTTGATTGGTTGAACGTCTGCTTGAGAGCCTGGCAAAAAAGCTTGAATTACGCCAAGATCAACTACTAATCCACCTTTAACTCTTTTTATAATTTTACCATTTACAGGCTCACCACTATCACAAAAGTGCTTTAATTCGTCCCATCTTTTGATGAAATCAGCTTTGTATTTTGAAAGTGTGATATTGCCATCAGTATCTTCAAATTTTTCTAAAAATATGTCAATGTTAGAACCTATTTCAGGTAAATCCTTATTGTCAAATTCAGAACGACTAATTAGCCCTTCAGATTTAAATCCGATATCAACCATTACATCACTATCACTAATTCCAATGACTTTAGCAGATATGATTTGGTTTTCTGAAATATCGTTAAATGTTCCCTGATATTCTTCTGATAAAGATTTTTCATTATCTTCTGATGGTTGATCATCTAAAAATGATATTCTCTTGATATCTGCAAATAAATCCTTACTTAAATAATCTTTAATTTTTTTATTATCAGATGATGATTTTTTTTCATCTTTTTGCTCAACAGCTTCAACAACTGTTTCTTCAACAACTGTCTCTTCGACAACAGATTCTTCTAATTTTGGCTCATCAGAACCAGTATCTTTAATATTTTCTTTTACTTCGTTATTTAATTTATCGTTCATTTTAGTTCTCTATATGTTTTAAGATTTGATTAACCTGCTCCTCAAAAGAACAAAGAGTTGTATCAATAATTATTGCATCTTCAGGTTTTTTTAATGGAGATAGTTTACGTGTACTATCGTACTTATCTCTTATTTCCAAATCCTCTTTTATTTCGTTAATATTCTTGGCTTCATTTATTTTTTCAAAATCTGCCAACCTTCTTTTGGCTCTAATATCATAATCTGCTTGCAAGTAAAATTTATAGTTAGCGTCTGGAAAGACTACTGTTCCTATATCTCTTCCTTCAACAACAAAATTACCATCTTTTGTAAAAGATCTTTGAATCTTAACCATCATCTCTCTTACATCTTTAATAGCGCTTACTGCACTAACCTTGCTGGTAACTTCTTGATTACGAATTTTCAAGCTAACATCTTCTTTGTCTAAAAAAATTTGCATCTCACTTTCAGACGAAAAGTCTATATTCAATTTTATGGTATCTAATGATTCAGCAACCTGACTATTTGATGCTAAGTCAACATTCTTTTTTATAAAAAAGAGTGTGACCGCACGATACATAGCACCTGTATCAAAATACTGGTATCCTAGCCTTTTTGCTATCTCCTTGGCAGTTGATGTTTTACCAACTCCTGCAGCTCCATCAATAGTAATTACCATAAATGCCACGAAAGTTAGTTTTTCTTAAGAGAAATACCAAGATGTTTAGTTTTTATAAATTATGACTGAATTTTTGCTAAAAAATTAAGTTCTTTCCTTGAAAGATTTCTCCAGCTGCCTTCAGCAAGATTGGAAAGCTTAATTTCTCCTATACGCACTCTTTTTAAAGACAATAAATTTAAATCAAGAAATTTAAAAATTCTTCTAATCTCATTCTTTTTTCCTTGTTTGAGAATCATAACAACCTCAACTCGACCTTTATTTAAATCTTGAGAAGCAATTTTAGCTCTTCCCTTTTGATTAGACCCTATAAAAATTCCTTTTCGTAGTCTATTAATGTTTTTCTGACTTAAATATTTATCAGTTATAGCTATATATTCTTTTTCAATCTTATTTTTTGGATGCATTAAAAATTGAGAAAGATTGCCATCATTCGTCAATAAAATAGCTCCTGTTGTATTTTTATCTAATCTTCCAACATGGTTTAGTGGAGGATTCTTAGGGACTAATTCAAAAATAGTCTTTCTACCCTTTTCATCTGATTTAGTTGACAAATATCCTGAAGGCTTATTTAATAAAATCGTAGTTAAATCTATATTATATTTAATTTTTTTGTTATCTAATCGAATATCATCTTCAGGTTTTATATCAATGAAAGGATCAAGAATAAGATGGCCATTTACTGTAACCATTGCTTCTTGAATGGCATTAATTGATTTTCTTCTTGAAAGCTCACCTGATGAGGAAATAACTCTAAAAAGTTTCATTATGATAAATCTTCAGCTTCAGCTAGCTCAGAAACTTCGTCAGGAGTAGGCATTTCACTTAAATTGCTTATACCGAAATGTTTCAAATAATCATCAGTAGTTTTATAAAGGAGAGCTTTTCCAATTGTATCATCTCTTCCTTGAATCTTTATAAGATTTTTTGATAATAAATTTTTTAATACACCCTTACAATCAACTCCTCTAATTGTTTCAATATTTATTCTAGATATTGGTTGTCTGAAAGCAATGATTGCTAAAACTTCTAAGGCCGCATTTGAAAGCATCAATTTTTTTGATGGAATAAGTTTGGATATGTATGGTTCATAATCTTTCTTGCTTACCATCATAAATCCATCTCCAATTGGTCTAATATAAAATGAGCTTTGTTCATATAAATTATTAAGTTTTGAGACTTCTTCTTTTAAATCTGGCGTTTCATCTTTACCAAATACCTTAATAATGTCTTTCTGAACCAATGGAACAGTAGTAACAAAAAAAAGTGATTCTATAATTTTTTGATTTTTGGTCATGCTTCAGCAACAATTAATCTGATTTCAATATCTTTAAAGTTTTCTTTCTGTAAACAAATAATTTCTGACTGCTTAATCATTTCTAGTAACGCAAGAAATGTAACAATAATTTCTATTTTAGTTTCAAGTTTTTTAACTAGTTTTTTTAAAGATGAAATTTTATTTGTTTTCAATCTTTGAAGGATAAATTCTTTTTGATCTTTCAATGATACGGTTTCTCTGTAAATCTCAAAAGAATCCTGAGTTGGAGCATTTTCAATCGCTTCTTTAAAAATCTTAGATATTTCGTATAAAGTTACTTCTTGCAAAAAATCAGATATATCAGGAGACTGATCATACACAACTTTAGTAGAAGATCTAAAAAAAGTGTCTTTATTTTCAAAATGTAAGTTTTTAAGCTTGTTAGCTATGTTCTTGTATTTCTTATATTCAAGAAGCTGAGCAACTAAATCTATTCTTGGATCATCAATATCTAATGACTCCTCATCAACCTGCCTTGGTAAAAGCATTTGAGTTTTAATTCTTAACAACAAAGATGCCATAAATAAAAATTCGCCAGCAATTGATACATCTAGTGTTTTAGCTTCATCTATAACAGAAATATATTCATTTGTAATTTGAGTAATTGGAATATCATAAATGTCTATTTTATCTCTTTTTATAAAGTATAAGAGTAGATCGAGTGGGCCTTCAAAGTTTTCTAACTTAATATTAAACATCTAAAGTAAACCAGCTGCACTTTTAACTTCATGAAGAGTCTTTTGAGCAATTTGTCTTGCTTTATTTTGTCCTAAAATCATTTGTTGATTTACTTCATCATCATTCTTAAGTAATTGTTCTCTTTTTGATTTATTAGATTCAAAAAAATTGATAATAGTATCAATTAATTCCTTTTTGATATCCATATATTTTAAACCAGGAGTATCATATCTGTCAGCAAGTTCTTTTTTAGACTCATTATTTAGAAATAAAGAGTAAATCTTAAATAAAGGTGTATCTTTATCTTTAGGATCATTTAATCCAGCAGAATCGGTAACAATATTCATTACTTGATTTTTGATAACATCATTTTCTGCAAAAATAGGTATGGTATTATTGTACGACTTGCTCATTTTTTGATCATCTATTCCAATTACAATATCATTACTAGCATCAATTTCAATTTCAGGTACTGCTAAAATGTCTCCATAGAGATTATTAAACTTGATAGCAATATCTCTGGTCATTTCTAAATGTTGCTTTTGGTCTTTACCAACTGGCACAACTTCAGATTTAAATAATAAAATATCTGATGCCATAAGAATTGGATATGAAAATAACCCCATATTTGGCTTTAAACCATTTGCAATTTTATCTTTATATGAGGTTGACCTCTGCATTAAACCTACTGATGCATAATTAGATAAAATCCAAGCTAATTCAGTTACTTCAGGCACATGGGATTGCACCCAAAATGTAGATTTTTCAGGGTCTATCCCAAGAGCCAATAAATCAATGAAAGTTTCTCTAGTATTATGTTCAAGCTTAGCTTTATCATGAATAGAAGTCATAGAATGATAATTTGCAACAAAGCAAAATAGGTCAGAATCATCCTGAAATTGAACCATTCTTTCAATCATACCAAAATAATTTCCGATATGAAGCTGCCCAGAGGGTTGTGCACCGCTTAAAATTCTTTTTTTCATTTATTAATTTTTATTTTGGAAGAGGTATTCTTTCCATCCTTCATTCTTTTGATTAATATATTGATTAAAATACATAAATCTATTTGGTTTTTTTGGAACTTTCATAAGCTTCATCTGTGCTTCAATGAGAGTTCTATTTCCCTTCCTTGAATTACATGGAGAACAAGCAATTATCAAGTTTTCCCATGAATCATTACCACCTTTTTGTTTTGGAACAATATGATCAATAGTAAGGTTTGATTTAGAGCCACAATATTGGCATGAAGAATGATCTCTCATAAGCAAATTTTTTCTGTTAAGAACAACATCTAAACTATTAAATGAGACATACTTCTTCAATTTAATTACACTAGGAACTCTCATCTGCATTGAAGGAGAATGTATATGATGATCATAATTCATAAGAATATCTACCTTATCTAAAAAATATAAACAAATAGCTCGCTTAGAACTGCATATGCCTAATGGTAAATAACTAGCATTTAATATCAATGTTAAATCATTTAGATGGCTTGAATTATGTTTGGACATACAGCAATTTATAAATAATCATTTACATTGTACAAAATAAACTTTAAAGTTTTATGGTAAATGTAGGGAATAGAGTGAAAATCTTTAGCAGTCCCCGCTACTGTAAATACTGAGATTTAACAAAATCCATTCAACAAAGTTGGAGAAGGAGTTAAATCACTTTTAGGTATAAGCCAGGAGACCTTATTTACATAATAATAATAAAACTTCGGAGGAAAGTATGATGAAAAAATCATTCATATATTTTGTTTTAATCCTATCAAATCTCTTTGCACAATCTTTTACTGGTTATATAAAAGATGTTTCTGGAGAACCAGTATCGTTTGTCATTATTGAAGAAATTAACTCAAATTTAGAAGAAAAAAATTGGGCAATGTCAGATGAAAATGGAGTATTTACAATTAATGTTCAAAGCAATTCTCAATTATCTTTTGAAAGAATTGGATATAAAGATAATGTCATAGAGCTTTCAAAAATTGAAGGAAAATCTATTGTTATGTTGAATAAAAATATTTCGCTTGAACAAGTTGACGTTTATGGTTCGAACAAAGATGGATATTTAAAAAATAGTACTTCTTTAAATAGTTTGGGATCTTTTTCTCGAGGTGGATCTTTAAATCAAGTTCCTTCCTTAGAAATGAGAACCTATGGAGGGTACGCTGGAGTTACTTCAGCTTCTTTTGATGGAGGTTTTGCAAGGCACACTAAAGTACTTTTCAATGGGGTTGATTTGACGGACGCTATGAATGGACAAGTTGACTTATCCACTTTTCCATCTTTTGCTCTTAAATCTGTAAACTACAAGGTCAATTCTGGAACTAAGTATGGCTCTGGATCAATAGATGGATCCTTAAACATTAATAACAATGTTACAGAAAATAATGTTTTTTACAGTGTAGGAGATTTTGGCTTTACACAATACGGTGCTAATTATTCAATAAATAGATCAACATCAAAAAGAAATATAATGTTTGGTAAAACATCTTATGATGGGGACTATAAATTTGAAGATTCAGTGTCAGGAGAAGAAGTTGAACGTTTAAACAATAACTTAGATCAATTTTTTCTAGCTATCGATAGACAATTTATAGTTAGAGATGATTTTATTGTTAATATGTTTACTTTGAAAACAGAAAATACCCGAGGAGTTGCGGGCAGCACCAGTTTCCCATCATACAGTGCAACCAGAATAGATGATTTTGAATTATTTGCGTTATCTTTCAATAAGTTTTTTGATAAAGGCTCAGTAAATGTTTCTATGAATAGATCAAACAATAATCAAATTTATGATGATTCTAATGGGTCTTTCCCCACATTTAGTGAACATGATTTAGAGTACTCATCATTCATGGTGAAAGGAAAATACTCAATTAACTCATCATTGAATTATGAAGCATCATTTAAAGAAAAAACTGAAAGAGTTGATAGTACTGATCTTAGCATGCGTGAATTAAAAACTACTTCATACGCAATTGATGGAAATTATGTCAATATTGAAAAAGATTATAAACTTTCTCCATCACTTCGCTTTGATTCAAGGGAAAACAGTAAAAAATCGACATTTAACTTAGGATTTGAAGCTTTAAATCAGTTTAATAGATCTAATAATTCTTTTGATTTTAATTTAGACCTAGGTTCTTCATTTCAATTTCCAACAATGAATGATTTATTTTGGCCAGATGGATTATATAGTGGTGGAAATCCAGATTTAAAACCAGAAGAAAGTGAATATTTTGCATTCTCAATGTCAAATCAATCTGCATTAGGGAAAATTAAAATAACTGCCTCAATTAAAGATTATGAGAATTTGATATTGTGGCAACCTAATGAGGATTTCAAATATATACCAATTAATGTTTCATCAGCAGAGAGAACTTCATACAATATTGAATATTTAAAGGAATTTTCAAATTTACAGATGCAATTATCTTATAATGTTTATGAATCTCTTGATAAAGATATTGATGAAAAGCTTCTGTATGTTCCTGATAACTCAGCTAGTTTGCTAATGGTCTACAGGCAAAATGATACGACTAGTTATTCATTAAATTATAAGCTTACAGGTAATAGAATTTTGCAATATCAATCGTCATTTGATGATCAAGTAAATGATGAATCATATGCATTAGTCAGTCTTGGTATTTCAAACCTGTTCAATTTGCAAGGTAGGAATGTTGTAATGTTCAATTTGACAGTTGACAACCTTTTAGATGAAGAATATATATCTACAATAGGATATCCTGAACCTGGAAGAAGTGTAAACTTTACTTTAGAGTACAAAATTTAATCATCGAATTCCCAAATGATGCCAAATGTTAATAGGCTACTTATTGGATTAAAAAATTCATGATTTCTCAATGAGTAGTCTTCGTCTGAGCTGAACTTATTTAATGCATTTTGAAGTCTAACAGTAAGTATTACATCAGATATTGAAATATCAGCGTTTAAAGAAATATTAATATGTTCATCAGAATCTATAATATTTCTTTTTTCTGGCATATTTTTAAAATAATTAAAACTCATGTCAGAATTATTTTTAGACATGTATTCTAAGCTCAGCTTTCCATTTATACCCAAATTATTTTTTACTAATAATAAATTATATAGATAATCAAGTCTAAGAATATGCTTTCTATTTGAACTTATTAGGCTATCATAAAAATTATAAGAATGATTAAAATTTAATGATCCATATTTCAATGGAATTTTAAAGTTTGACTGAAAAGACATCATATTATCATCAATAAACTCATATCTATCAGATTCTGGGATGATCACCTCTCCCAATTCAATTGGCACAATAAAATTATCTGCCTCAACATACTTTAAAGAAGCTGAGAAATCTATTTTGGTATTAAAATAATACGTGAGTGATAAGTTTTTCCATTCTTCAACTTGATTACCACTAAATCTTCCTTGACCAGAAAAATCATAAACATCAAAAAGAATCATGGAATGCTGATTTCTTGTTTTAAAAACTACGTCAAGATTTCCAAAAATATTTTTATAATAAATGTTAGGCTTGACACTATCTTCTATCAAATCAATACCATAAACAAATTCACCAGCTGGAAAAGGAAGATATTGTCCAGTAAAAGTTAAAGCATTTAAAGAAAATCCATTTGAAGATCTTTCATCAAAATAATAACTATTGTTTAGAATAACATTTAGAGATAAAAAATTATTTTTTTGAATTGAAGCTTGAAGTCTATTCCTTTCTAAATCATATTTGTTATTAATAACATATTCATTAAGAAGAAGTGATTCAAATTTACTTATGTGGTTTAATTGTAAATCAATATTGTAGTCATTTCTAATAAAGTTATTTCCAATCGTAAAAGATAAAAAATCAGAAAATTCACTATTTAAAGATGAATCAAATTCAGTAGAGTTAAAATTAAATTGTGATTCCTCCCTAAAGTATCCAACAGAAGAATACAGTTTATTTTTTTCAAATTTTTTAGAGTAATCGAACTTGTAAAATAAACTTAATGGAGGGTTGTCAGCGTTTGAAAATTCTGAATATTGACCAAAATAACTCTTCTTTGATCCTGTAAATTGAAATGTTTCATTTGGGGATTTCTTTTTTAATCCAATACTTAATTTGTCATATCCATAATCACCAAATTCATAAACAAATTTACTTTTCACATAAGATGAATCTTCTGGAAGCGCTTCAAAGCTTAATTTCTCAAATTTACTCTTAAAGTTTCTAGAAGATTTATCAATCAACAAATTGTTAAATGTAAAATCAGAATTCCAAATGAGCTGATTGTTTTCCAAAGGGATTGCAAATTGTCTGGATATTTCAAAAGGAATACTTTCTTGTGAAAGAACAATAGAAGCTAGAAGAGAAAATGAAACATAAATTTTTTTATAATTCATCTCTTCTCATAAAATTGATTTTAGAATCTATAAAATTGATTGAATGTAATAATATTGCTTCAATTGTTTGAGGCTCTACAGGACTTTGCCACTCTTTTCTGCCTTGGTAAGATAAAATTAAATGTTCTAAACTCAGCTTATCATCCTCTGGGAAATTTTTAACTTCAGAAATATATTTATTAACAATGTCTCTTGAAAGTATAGCATTTCCAACTAAGGATTTATGATTTGATTTAGATATTGATGAGCCAAGATTTATGGAATAAAGCTTACCAATCTGATGAAGGCATACTCCTGATATTAATAAATCTATATCAATATCATAATGCGAACCAATTTGCTTTGCAACTTTTAAAAGTGATACAGTTTGCTCAATTAATCCATTTTGATAATTATAATGATATGAGATGCTTGCAGGATAGACTTTAAACTTTTCTTTATGATCTCTTAAGATATTTTTTGTGACTTTTTTCAAATGGCTCTTTGAAATTAAGTTTACTTCTTTAGCTAATTCTTTCCATAGTTCATTTGGATTTTTTTTAGAAAGTGGAATTAAGTCAGACGCTTCAAATCCATATTTTTTATATTTTTTTTCATTGGCACGAGAAATATTATCAACTTTTACTAATACATTTTCTCCATATTGATATGTTATACCTTTTACAGCTACAGGATCCCCATTATTAAACTTTTTAGAAAGTTTTTGAACATTATCCCAAATTCGTGCTCGAATTAAACCTGACTTATCTTGCAAAAGTAAATTTAAATAGGTTGAACCATCTTTTTTCTTAAGCGATTTCTTTTCTAGACACAAATAGAAGCCTTGGAGCTTCATATCAGCTACCATATTTGAAATAAGAATGGATTTCATGTAATTAATTTTTTGAATGTGCACAATTATTATCTTTACAAGTACCAGATAATTGATGTACACGTTTTGTAAGACTCATATTTAAATCATCAGCAATTTTCTCTTCTATTGAAGAAATTTCATTGTCATAAAATTCAAAGATTTCTCCACAATCATCACAGACTATATGATCATGTTTGGGAGTAATCGTTTTTTTATTATGCTCATAAAGAAATCTTCCGCTATCTAGTGTAATTTTTTTTAGAAGATCGTGCTTAACAAACACATCAATAGTTCTATATAATGTTGCTCTTGAAACATTAATTTTCTTTTTTTTAAGATCACTAAGAATTGATTCAATATCACGATGATTATCTGTTGAACAAAGTTCATCCCATATATCTAGTCTTTGTTTGGTGGCTCTCAAACCTTCCGTTTTAAGAACAGTCTTAACTTCAACATGAAATCTACATGGTATTAAATTTTGCATATATCAAATTACACTAAATTGATTTTTTAATCTATTTTTTTTAAACGTGCGTATTTAACAATTAATTTTTTTCTTAAACCACCATCAAACTCAACACCAACTTTTTGATTTTCCCCCGAACCACTTAAAACAAGTATAGTGCCAACTCCAAAAAGATTATGTTGTACCTGATCACCAATTTTGAAGTCATCAAACTCTGTTACAGTTCTAGATATTTGAATTGTTTTCTTTTCACCTCTACCAACAATTCTTCGTGTGTAAACAGATTTATAAGATTTAACTTTGATAACATTCTCATCTATTTCGTTTAAAAAATCTGACTGAACAAATGATGTAGTATTCATAGCTCCAAACCTTCTTCTGAATTTTGCATTTAATAGGTATACCTGATTCATAGCCCTAGTTACTGCAACATAAAACAACCTTCTTTCTTCTTCCATTTGATCTGGACCGTCATCGATTCTTATTAAAGGAAAAAGACCTTGCTCTAGTCCTGTAATAAATACTGAAGAAAACTCTAGACCTTTAGCTGCATGAACTGTCATTAATGTTATAGAATTTTCTTTATCATCCCATTCATCTATATCAGTAAATAAAGAAATTTCTTGAAGGAAATCTTTTAAATTTCCACCAACTTGATCAGAAAATTTATCTACAGAAGATTTGAGTTCTTGAATATTATCATAACGATCTTGTTCAACTGGATTATTTTTATAATAATTTTCAATATTAAACTCTTCTAGTAGTGTTCTTAATAACTCTTTAGGATCGAGAGTTTCTAGCAAATTGCTAAATTTATTTATTGAAGAATGAAAACTTTCGATTGAGTCTTGCTGTTTACCTCTTAGCTTTAACTCTCTACAAAACTCTAAGCTATCAAAAAGTGAAATTTTCTTTTTTTCAGCTAAATCAACAAACATATTAATTGATTTTTCTCCAATACCTCTAACAGGAAAATTAATTATACGCTTTAATGCTATATCATCACTACTGTTAGCAACTAAAGTTAAATAAGCCAATACATTTTTAATTTCTTTTCTATCATAAAACTTTGTTCCACCAACAATATTATAAGGCAATCCTTCCTTAACCATAGCTTGTTCTATGGATCTAGATTGAGCATTTGTTCTATATAAAACTGCAAAATCTTTAAATGAGCTTTTATTCAGTTTTATTTCTGATTTAATTGAATCGCAAATTGCATTTGATTCTTCTTCATCACTTCCAGCTGAAATAAGTGAAATCTTTTCACCTTTGCCTCTAGTAGCTTCTAATTTCTTTTCAGCTCTATTCTTATTATTAGAAACAACAGACCATGCACCGTCTAAAATTCGTTGAGTTGATCTATAATTTTTTTCAAGTTTGATCTCAATATTTTTAGAAAAAGTATCCTGAAAATTAGTTAAAATATTGTCAATATTTGCTCCCCTCCATCCGTAGATTGACTGATCATCATCTCCAACCACAGTAATATTCTGATGCTTTCCAGCTAATAATGATACAATCTCAAATTGTGGTGAATTTGTATCTTGGAATTCATCTACTAATACATATTTCCATGAATTTTGGTAAAAATTCAAAATCTTAGAATTTTGTTTTAATAGCTGGATTGGCAGAAGCAATAAATCATTAAAATCTAATGCATTATTTGACTTTAATTTTTCGCAATAAGCTTTATAAACCTCAACAATTTTTTCATCTTCAAAAGTTTGGGCTTTAGACTCAATTTTTTTAATTGAAAGATTATCATTTTTAAACTTATCAATTTGAGCTTTTAAGAAACTTACATTAAGCTCTTTAAATTCTGATAGATTTAAGCTTTCAATCACTTCCTTAATAACAGATTTCTGATCTGAGGTATCATAAATAGTAAAACTAGAGTTATATCCTTCATCTAATGAAGAAATATGCATTCTTAAAATACGAGCACCTACTGAATGGAATGTTCCAACATTTACCCCCTCACACGAAATACTTTCTTGAATTCTTAATTTCATTTCCGCTGCAGCTTTATTAGTAAAGGTTAATGCTAATATCTCTTCCGGCTTAAATAGCTTTTCTTTAATTAAATGCCAGACTTTGTAAGTAAGCACTCTGGTTTTTCCACTACCTGCTCCGGCAAAAACTAGAACTGGCTTATTAACTGTTTGGACAGCTTTGAGTTGTTGTGTATTTAAATCTTTTAGCTTCATTTATTTTTTCTTTTATTAATTTTATAAATCTTTTTTGCCTCTTCATGATCTTTTTCATTCGTTGTAAATGCATGAGAACCATCACCTTGAGCAACAAAAAATAAAAAGTTTGTATTCTTTGGATACAATGCTGCTTTGATAGACTCAATCCCTGGATTATTAATTGGCCCAGGAGGCAATCCATAATTTTGATAAGTATTATAATCTGATTTAACCCTTAAATCTCTGTTTGATAATGCTTTTGGAGGTCCTGATAAAATATATTGTATTGTAGGGTCTGCTTGTAATTTCATATTAATTTTTAACCTATTATGATATACTGAAGAAATTGTTTCACGCTCACTATCAAGCATAGCTTCTCCTTCAATAATAGACGCCAAAGTTACAACTTCATGTACCGAAAATCCTAACTGATTCGCACGATCTTGTAAATTTTTATCAAATTGATTCCAAAACTCTTGTAATAAAATATCTATAATTTCTTTAGGAGTAGAATCATGATATATGTAATAAGTATTTGGGTAAAGATAGCCTTCAAGCGTTTTAGCACTTATGTTATATTGTTCTAAAATATTCTGAGATTCAAAATATTTATCAAAGTCATAATCAGTATTTAGTAATGAATTTATATTTTTAAATAGTTTCTTTGATTGAAGTCCTTCAGGAATAGTTAGTTTTAATTTTATAGGTCCTTTATTAAAAATTAAGTCAATAATAATAGCATCAGATATCTTTCCTTCAATTAAAAATTTTCCAGTTGGAACTTTAGATGCTAATCCTCTTCCAATTACTTTTAGCTTAAATATATTTTGATTTATTACAACATCCTCATCAAGTAATAATTCAGAAACTGTATTTAATGACATGCCTTTTTCGATTGTGATTATTGTTGCATTTATCTCACGATTATTTATTGATAGCACACTTGTCGCTACAATAATAAGTATTGTTATTACTATAGATGTGGTAGTATTGATTTCTTTCATCCGAGGGCTAGAAATTAGCTTATTTCTAATTTCAAATCAATGGATGTAATAATATTTTTGCAAACAAAGATTATCGCAACTAACTTTCTAATTATGGAAAATAAAAATAAAAAAACTCTAGAGTTTTTGTGGCCTTACAAAAGAAAAAATTATCTTTTGTTTGGTGTTGGAGTTTTCGTTATAATTGTGGGTTATTTGATAATGTATTTAGGAGAAGTAAACAGTTTTCAAAGCTTAGTTATTTCTCCACTACTTTTATTAGTTGGCTATTTGGTAATAATACCTATGGCTATACTCATCAAGCAATAATTTGGGGTAGTAGTTCAGTTGGTTAGAACGCCGGCCTGTCAAGCCGGAGGTCGCGGGTTCGAGTCCCGTCTATCCCGCAAATTTCAATGAAAAAAATCTTTCAAGTAGGTGCTGGTCTTGTAGGTAAAACAATGGCACTAGATTTATCTAAAAATCATGAATTACATCTTGGTGATACTAATTTAGATCTCTTAAAAAAAATTAAAAGCGAAGATAGCTCTATACAAATTTCTCAAATAGATGTTCAAGATAAAGAAGTTTTTAAATCATGGATAGCTGAAGCTGATATTGTACTTTTGGCTGTACCAGGCTTTTTGGGATTTGAAGCTTTACGTACAATAGTTGAGTGTGGGAAAAATGTTGTTGATATATCTTTTTCACCAGAAAATGTTTTATCTTTAAACGATCTAGCAAAGAAAAATAATGTTTGTGCAGTAGTAGATGCAGGAGTTGCTCCTGGAATTCCTAATTTTTTACTTGGATACTGGGATTCCAAAATAAAGGTAAACTCCTTTGATTATCTTGTAGGCGGTTTGCCAAAAAATCCTTTACCACCTTATAATTATAAAGCTCCCTTTTCTCCTATAGATGTCATCGAAGAGTATACTCGTCCAGCTAGGATGATGATTAATTCCAAAATTGTAACAAAGCCTGCTCTTTCTGAAATAGAAGAATTAGATATTATTGATGCTGGAAAATTGGAAGCTTTTAATACTGATGGACTGAGATCCTTGCTAGTAACAATGGATCATATTCCAAACATGAAGGAAAAAACTCTTCGCTATCCTGGACATGCTGCATTAATACAATCAATGATTGATAAAAATCTATTTGATGAAAATAATTTTAAAAATACAGTCCAAAAACTATTTAATGATTGGAAATTAAATGATAATGAACCAGAGTTTACTGTTTTAGATATTAATATATATGGAAGTGAAAAAAATATACATTATCATTTATATGATGAAATGGATATGTTGTCAAAATCCTCTTCTATGGCTCGTACAACTGGATATACAGCTACTGCAACTGTCAATATGTTGCTAAAAAAAATTTGGTATAAAAAAGGGGTTTCTGCTCCAGAAATCGTTGGTGCTAATGAACATTGTATTAATTTTTTAATGGAATATTTATCATCGCGAAATGTTAAAATATCTCAAATATGAAATTTTAGCATATCATTCATTTTAATATTGATACCAAGTCCAATTCTATTGTACATTGTCTAATGTTAAAAAAATCCCTTTCATTATTTTTATTATTATTTCTAATTAACTGCGGAGGTGGCGGTGGCGGTGGAGACGATGATTCAGGTACAGGTCCAAGTAATGATCCTCCTGTAGCTAGTTTTTCTGCAAATCCATTAAGTGGTAGTGCTCCCCTAACAGTAATCTTTGCTTCAACATCTACAAATACTACAACACATGATTGGGATTTTAACGGTGATGGAGTTTTAGATGCCTCTGGAACTTCAGTTTCATATACATATAATGATGCAGGTTCATACACAGTTGCGTTAACTGCAACAGGACCTAATGGCGTAGACACATTAACAAGAACAAATTATGTTACTGTATCTCAAACCCCTCCCGCTGCACTTTTTACTGCTGATCCAACATCAGGTACAAAAGATTTGAGAGTAGAGTTTACAAATTCTTCTTTAAGGTATAATACTTCAGCGTGGGACTTTGGAGATGGTAATACAAGTACTGAAGATAGTCCTACTCACACGTATACTACATCAGGAGCCTTTGATGTTAGTTTATCAGTTGTTGGCGATGCAGGGTCTGATACAAATACACTTGCAGGATATGTTAATGTTAGTGATGTTCAAACACCTGCATTTGTTTTCGACCCTAAGTATCTTGAAGTTTCAAGCGGATCATCATTTTCTCTTGATGTTAAAGTATTGGGAGTGACTGGATTGGCAGCTGCCCAAGTTACAATTAACTATGATTCTAGTTTAATGACTTATGATAGTGTGTCTTCAGGAGATTTTTTACAAGGAGATACTAATCCATTGCTTGTATCCACTAGTGATCCTGATCTTAATAGGGTTATAATTTACACGTCTTCACTTTCGAGTGATCTTCCGTCAAATGATGGAGATGGAGTAATTGCAACTGTGAATTTCACTCTAAATGGCTCAGTTGATAACTATACTGCTATTAATTTAAATGCTTTAGGTAATTTTATGCTTGATGTAGATGGAGGAGATATTACTGTTAATGATGCTGTTGAAGCATACCTTATAATGAGTGAGTAAAAAATGAAAAAGATTATATACATATTAGTTGCAATTTTAATTCTAACTATCTCTTTTGAGCCAGTCAAAAATCTTTATTATGAAAATAAAAGAGTTCAAAATGAACAATTCATAAATGATTATTTAGAAAAAAATAATCACAACTATTTTGAAGTTAAAAAAATGCCAAAAAAGGCAAGGCCTGATTTAAAGTACTATCATGACTTTATTATGACTCGTGACTTAAGCACGAATGAAATTCCTGCTGATCGTATTTTAGATGCTTTTGATGAAAAGAATGCTAGACTTAATAGTTTATCTTATTTTGACAGGCAGACAGAAATTAATTGGACTGAAAGAGGTCCAAATGAACAAGGCGGAAGAACGAGAGCCATTATGCTTGACGCAAATTTTGCTAACAATGGCAGGGTATGGGCAGCTGGTGTAAGTGGAGGATTATGGTATAATGATAATATCGATTCACAAACTAACTCTTGGACAAAAATTTCAGACTTTTGGGACAATCTTGAAATTTCTGCGGTAGCATCAGACCCAAATGATGCCAATACAATATATGTTGGTTCTGGTGAAAAAGTTGGTTCTGCTGGAATTGGTCTTGGTATGTGGAAAACAACCGATGGTGGAACAACTTGGTCTCAACTTACTTCTACAACAGGATATCGCTTTATGGGAGATATGATTGTTAGAGATGAATCAGGTACAAGCGCGGTATATATTGGAACTGGAAGAGCAGTTCATGAAGGTCAATATGAAGGAATTAATGGTTTATGGAAGTCTACTGACGGAGGTACTACTTGGACTGAAATGCTTGGAGAAATTGCAGCAAATTCTAATCATGAAGTAGCTGACATTGAACTTGATGCAGATAATAGATTATGGATTGGTACTAGAACCAATACTTTTGGTGATGGTGGCGGAAGTATTTTTTATTCCGATGATGGTGTTGTTTTTAACGCTGTAAATCCTGGTGTACTTGGCACATTTGATAGAGTATTTATTGAAACTTATCCTGGTGACTCAAATGTATTAGTTGCTATGCTGGAGAATGGAACCACTGGATTTATCACATCTATAATTAAAAGTATTGATAGAGGTCAAACTTGGACAGAGCTTACAATACCAAATGATGAGAGCGGAAACCCATTGGGTGACTATCAAGGAAGTATGTCTTATTGGGGTTCACTTGGAATTGATCCAAATAATCCTGATGTAATTTATGCTGGTGCATTTACATTATTTAAATCTGTTGATTCTGGTGCAACCTGGACAGAAATTAGTGAATGGTACCAAGGACAGAGCTTGCCATATGTACATGCTGATCAACATAATATTATTTTTATTGACAGCAATAAAATCTTATTTACCAATGATGGTGGGGTATTTCTAACAACTGATGGCGGAAGCACATTTA
>CBFHKL010000015.1:13960-19748 GCA_965656415.1 uncultured bacterium | reverse complement strand
CTTCAGCAGAATTTTTAGTTAATAATAATTTTCCTAAAAAATTACCAAGCATTCCAAATACTCTTCCTGCAGATATTATAAAAAGAAGACCAGATCTAATTGCTCAACAGTATAATCTACTTGCTAATAAAGCCTTAGATAGACAAGCGCTTCTTACTTTATTCCCAACATTCAGTCTTAGTGGAAGTTATGGAAGCTCCTCCAATGATTTAGAAGACTTAACAAATGAAGATTTTTCAGTATGGAATAGAGGATTGAGCGTTTTTGTTCCTATATTTAATGCTGGTAAACTTATTGCAAATAAAAAATTGGCCAAATCAAATAGGGAAATTGCAATGCTTGATTTTGTTAATGCTCTTTTAACTGCTTATAAGGAAGTTGAAATTGGATTTGAATCTGATTTGACATCAAATCAGGCTTTAGAAATAATTAATCAAAATATTACTTTATCAGAAAGTATCTACAATACAACCTTTGAAGGATTTATAAAAGGATCTTCAACATTTGAGGATGCTATCAATACAAATAATGCACTTTATGACAATCTAGACTTAAAAGCTCGATTAGAAAAAGTTCGCATAGAACAGAGAATAAATTTAATTTTAGCTCTAGGCGGAGGATTTACAATAAATGATTAAAAAATTAAAACCACTATTTATCTTGTTAGGCGCATTCGCTTTATCATATTTACTGTGGCTTTTAGGTCAGGTTCAGCCTGATCCAGTAGAAGAAGCGCCAGCTCCAGATGTTATTGTTGAAATTTTAACACCCGAAGATTTTCAAATTAAAATAAGTTCGAATGGTACAACAACGCCTCTCACCCAAACAGTATTAACTGCAGAAGTTGGTGGTGAAGTTATTTATCGTTCAAAAAAGTTTTCTGAAGGTTCATCAGTTATTGAAGGTGAAATCTTAGCAAAGATTGATGATACAGACTTACAGCTTCAATATAAAAATGCTTTATTACAATTGGCAAATGCGGAGGTACAATATTCATTACAGTTAGCAGAAGCAGAAGTCGCTAAACAGGCATGGGAAAAAATGGGTGACGGTATTGCTAGCGATTTGACACTAAAAAAACCGCAGCTTAAGCAAGCTGAAGCATTACTAGCAGTAGCAAAAGCTCAGGTTAGTTCAGCTGAAAAAAAATTAGATAAAACCGAAATTGTAGCACCTTACGCTGGTAGAATTCAAAATGTAAATATTGACTTAGGTACTACTATTATACCTGGGCAACCCGTTGGAGCTATATATACTTCAAGTGAAATTGAAGTTACATTAGCTGTAAAAGATAATGATTTGCAATTCTTGAGCATACCAATGGATGGAAGAAAATTAGATCCAAGTGAACAGGCATTGGTAGAAATTAAAAGTTTTTATAAAGGTAAAAATCAAACTTGGATTGGCAGACTTGAAAGAGTGGACGGTGTTATAGACCCAATTACCAGAATGATTAACCTTATCGCAGTCTTTAAAAATGATTTTATTGAGATTGATAAACCTAATCTTCCTATTGGTTTATTTGTTGAAGCTCAAATTGATGGTATTAAGTTAAAAGATATATTTTCAATTCCTGTTAATGCAATTTCTCAAAATAACGAAGTGTATATTGTAAATAATGACAATGAATTAGTATCAATAAAACTGCCAATTTTAAAAAAATATAGTGATTTCGTGATTGTAAAAGACGGACTTAAAGCTGGAGAAAGAATTGTTACATCTAAACTTTCTACTGCCTCAAATGGAATAAAAGTTAACCCAGTATACAAATAATGCGCGGAATTGTTACCTGGTTTGTAAATAATAGTGTTCCTTCTAACCTATTTATGTTTTTCTTAATAGTTGGTGGATTCTTTATCTCTTATCCATCAATAAAAGCAGAATTTTTCCCCACACCAGATCCAAAAGCAGTAACTATTGTGGTACCTTATCCTGGTGCCTCTGCATCTGAAGTTGAAGCTTCTATTTCTTCAAAAATAGAAGATCGTCTTGAAGGCGTTTCTGGAATTAAAAAGATAAATTCAAACTCACTTGAAGGAAGAGGTATTGTTGGTATTAGAGTTTTTCCTAGCGCAGATTTTGATAATACAATTGAAGAAATAAAAACCATTATTGATGGAATTACTACTTTCCCTGAAAATAGTGAAGAGCCTATTGTCAAGAAACTCGAGATTGTTGAAAAAGTTCTAGATGTAGTTATTCATGGAGATGTAGATGAAAATACTCTTTTAAGCGTAACTAAAAGTATTAATGAAGAAGTTAAAAATCTTAGTGAAGTGTCATTTACAGAAATTTATGGTAACAGAAATAGAGAAATATCAATAGAAATTTCTGAAAATAGTTTAGAAAAATATAATTTAACATTTGATGAAATTGCCTTTGCAATAAACATGGGGTCAATTGATCTCCCAGGAGGTGTCATATCAAGCACTAAAGGTGATTTACTTATTCGCACAGTCGGTCAATCTTATAAAGGATCTGAATTTGAGAATATAGTAATCAGAGCAAATCAAAACGGAAGCACATTACTGTTGAAAGATATTGCTACAATCAAAGATACATTCGAAGAGGTAGATAAGTTTATAAAATGGGATGGTGCTAATGCTATGTTTATCAGTGCAAATCTTGTTGGTGATCAAGACGTACTTACTGCAGCTAATCAATTAAGAAATTTTGTAAAAAATAAGAAAAATGATATGCCTGAAAATATTCAAATCGATTATTGGTATGATCAAGCAAGATTCTTAGAAGATAGAATCAATATATTATATAAGAATTTTGCTATAGGAATGTGTTTAGTACTGATTCTTCTTACTATGTTTTTGAGACCTTCAGTTGCTTTCTGGGTTGCTATGGGAATTCCTATTTCATTTGGGGGCGCTTTAATTTTACTTCCCATGCTTGGGGTCACAATAAATGTATTATCAACATTTATGTTCATTGTAGTTCTTGGAATTGTCGTTGATGATGCAATCATTGTTGGAGAAAATGTTTTCAGGAGAAGAATAAAGCTAAAAGAAGACAATTTTACTTCAACTATTAAGGGCACTATGGAAGTAATGCTTCCAGTTTTTTTTGGTATTCTAACTACTATAGTTGTTTTTGCTCCGATGCTTGATTTAGCGGGAGATACTGGACCTATTTGGAGAACCTTTCCACTAACTGCTATTCCAATTCTTGTATTTTCTTTAATTGAATCAACGACAATTTTACCTGCTCATTTAAATCATGCTGGTGAGTGGTTCCAATATAGGTTTGTAAAATTTGGGAAGGCGCTAAGTACTGCAAGAAATTACTTTTCAGAAAAATTATATGAATTTATAGATAATAAGTGGCTTCCATTAGTTAAAAAATCTATCAAAAATCGTTATCAAACTATCTCAATTTTTGTTGGCATGCTTTTAATATCTTTTTCTTTACTTGCTGGCGGATGGGTAAAATGGCAGTTTTTTCCTGTGTTAGAAGCTGAAGAGATTGCAATTGTTGTTGATCTTCCTGAAGGAACACCTATAACCACTACGGAAGAAGTAACAAGGATGATTGAAAGAGAGGCCCTTAAGCTCAAAAGTGAACTGAATTCAGAAAATGATAAAAAAATTATTTCGCATGTTTTGACAGGTGTTGGCGATCAATATTTTAGCAATCAAGAAGCACAGAACAGTCCCACTGGACCAACAGCTCAAGCTGCTTCAACTCCACATATTGGAGAAGTAGTAGTAATTCTTACGCCTGCTGACAGTAGATGGGGCTTAACTGGAGCATACGATATTATTAATATTTTAAGAAGTCGAATTGGTATTATACCTGGTGTTGAGAGACTAAACTTTAGTGCAAATATTTTTAGCGCTGGAAAACCAATTCATTTTGAATTTTCAGGTAATGACTTTGATGACTTAAATCGAATTGTTAATCAAACTAAATCTTTATTAAGTAATTATGCTGGTGTTTATGATTTAACAGATTCAGATAAGATTGGTAAAAGTGAACTTCAAATTGAACTTTTACCTGCAGCTGAGTCATATGGAATAACTACTGCAATAATAGCAAAACAAGTTAGGCAAGCATTTTACGGTGAAGAAGTTCAAAGAATTCAACGACAAGATGATGATATAAAAGTTATGTTAAAGCTTACTAAAAGCGAAAGAGACAATGCTAGAACGCTTGAAAATTTAAGAATTAGAACTAACACTGGTATTAAAATTCCATTGTACGCTGTTGCAAAAGTAAAAGAAATTCCAGGTAAATCTGCTATTCAAAGAATTGATGGAAAACGAGTAGTTGAAATAACTTCAGATGTAGATATAAGCAAAAATACATCTTCTATGATTCTATCCTCAATGCTGGGCCCGGAAGGAAATCCGATTCGAGATTTTAAAAAGATTTTAGTCAAAGAACCTAATGTATCATTTGCGCTTGCAGGAGAAGCAGCAGAGCAAGCAGAGCAACTACAAGATATATTTGTAAAATTTGGTTTGGCCATTTTTACTATTTTTGTTTTATTAGCAATTCCGCTTAAATCATATTTTAAACCATTGATCATTCTATCAGCAATTCCATTTGGTATGGTTGGTGCTATTTTAGGACATTTAATGCTATTTCAACCAATGTCAGTTTTATCATTATTAGGGGTTGTCGCACTATCTGGTGTTGTAGTGAATGATAGCTTGCTGCTTGTAGTTTTTGTTAATCGAGCTAAAGAAAAGGGTGATAGCACATTAAAGGCTGTAACAGATGCAGTTAGATCAAGATTTAGACCAGTAATATTAACTTCGCTTACAACTTTTCTAGGTATTGCTCCTCTACTTTTCAATCAATCAACTCAAGTGCTTTTCTTAAAGCCAATGGCAATTTCACTAGGAATTGGAATTTTATTTGCGACATTCGTTATTCTACTGTTAGTCCCAGTATCGTATGTGATTATTGATGATTTTATAAATTTGATTTCTGGGAATAAAAAGAAAAGTGCCTAAGCTTCAAACTGAGAATAATTATGGTATCCAACTTTTGCTGGATCGTCATAATCAATTTTTACAATAGCTTTTTTTAAAATTCTTTTAAGAATAATCAGTCTATCCTTTTCAGATTGACTCTTTAATAACATTTTTTTTGCTCGCTTATCAATATCTAACATAGATGCAATTTCAAATGCAGCTTTTGGCATACTTATTTGAGAAATTTTTGCAGATGCTCCTAATTTCATTAGCACTTCGTATAAAAACACATTGGTTTCTTGAAGCAATGTTTCATCTATTGAATCATCAATGTCCTGCCAAGTCTTGACATAGGCTTGCTTGTAATCTTTTGAGTAATTATAACTCTTCACGATGAATCGTTCAACTCCAGTTACAAGTATATCATATTCTCCTGTATCTCCCTCTGCAGCAGTTATTTGTGTAATCTCAGCAGTACATCCAATTGAAAGAGTATCGTTATTTCTTGAATTTACAATTCCAAATTTTTGGTTATGCTTTAAGCAATACTCAACCATCTTTTTATACTTGGCTTCAAAAATATGTAGTGGAAGCTTTTCACCTGGAAGTAAAACTAAAGGAAGTGGAAAAATTGGAATTTTATCATTCATAGTATTATCAAAATACATATTGTTTTATTAATTTTCACTATCAAAATTTTAAAATTCAACCAAAAGAGAGAAAATGAATAAAGATATATTAGATCATGTAGCTATTTGCACTGATAGTATTGAAAAATCTGTTCAATGGTATACTGAAAATTTCAAATGTGAAATTTTGTATCAAGATAGTACTTGGGCAATGCTAGAATTTGAGAA
>CBFHKL010000015.1:0-13872 GCA_965656415.1 uncultured bacterium | reverse complement strand
ACTCATAGAGATGGATCGGTATCTGTTTATATAAAGGATAGATCAGGTAATAATATTGAAATATTGAGGTATTAAATATGAAAAGAATAGTTATCATGAATTGTATTACGATTTTTCTGATTACGGTTTTATCATACGTATCTACGCCAAATAATCAAATCCTTTCTAATCATCATTTACTAATAGGGTTTGGGTCAGTAATTGCTTTTATGTCTGTTTTATGGATAATCAGTTTGCTTATTAAAGATGCAAGCATAGTAGATATTTTTTGGGGACCTGCATTTGTAGTTCTTGGCTGCTCTCTACTAATATCAATGGATCAGATATACTCTGAAAGATCATTATTCATTCTTTTTTTAGTTTCACTTTGGGCAATTAGATTAGCGTCTCATATAGGATTCAGGAATATTGGCCATGGGGAAGACTTTAGATATGTAGAATGGAGAAACGAGAGTGGAAAAAACTATTGGTGGCATAGTTTCATTAGAGTATTCTTACTGCAAGGGGGGTTATGCACATTAGTAGGTGTGTCTATTTATTTTGGTTACCTAAATGATAGACCTTTGTCTTTCATTGAAACAATGCTTTCATCGACAATTTTTTTTATCGGCTTAGCGTGGGAATCAATTAGTGATTTACAGTTAAAAGCATTTAAAAATGATCCAAATAATAAAGGTAAAATTTGCAAAAATGGTTTATGGAAATATTCAAGACATCCCAACTACTTTGGTGATTTGATAGTATGGATAAGTATCTTTACTTTTAGCATCTCAAGCGAAAATATATTAATAATTGTAGGATCATTATTAAGTCCATTGATTATGGGTTCAATTTTTTATTATATTACTGGCCCTATAATGGATCAAGCAATGATGCAAAGTAGGCCAGATTATAAAAAATATATGGAAACTAGTAATTCACTAATTCCAAAATTCAAATGAAAGAGGGGAAAAAATGTATAACAAATTATTGTTAACACTTTCAATATTCTTATTTATAGCATGCGGTGGTGGAGCGCCACAAGAAGCGCAAGTTATAAATATTGGGTCATTAGGTGCCGAAATGAAATATGATGTGGAAGAATTCACCGTAAAAGCAGGTTCAAAGGTGCAAATTGTTTTGAAAAACAATACTCCTTTAGACTTTATGGGTGAAATGCAACATAATATTGTCATTTTTAAAGATGAAGCTGCTGCTCCTGAGATCATTAAACTAGCTGAAAGCTACTTTGGTGGAGATGCGCCTGACGACAATAGAATTCTAGCGAAATCTATATTAATAGATAAGCAAGAAGAGACTACTATTGAATTTGATGCGCCTAAAAAACCAGGTAAATATCTGTATGTATGTACATATATTGCTCATGCAGGTTCAATGCGCGGTTATATGATTGTTGAGTAATTTCTTTATAGAGCATTAACGCGCTTGGATGAATTAATAAATCTACATATATTACAATTCTAATATTGAGACTAAATCTCAAAAGGGGAAAATGTGAGTGAATTTTTGATTATGTTTAGAGAAGTGCTTGAAGGAGTGCTTGTAGTAGGAATACTTTATACTTTCATTGTTAAAACAGGTAGAGAACACTTAAAGAAAAGTATAGTTAATGGTGTTATTGCATCATTTATTGCTACTGGAATTTTTGCCGTCATATTTCAAATTGCGTACGGAGGCTTTGAAGGAAAGCAGGCTGCTCTATTTGAAGGGACAACAATGCTAATTGCTGCTTTTTTACTTTCAACAATGATTATATGGATGGGAAGAAATAAGAATGTTGCTGCTAGTTTAGAAAAAGAAGCCTCAGATATAATTGAAAAAGATAAGAATGTTTCTTTAGGTCTTTTTGCATTAACGTTTTTTGCAATTTTTAGAGAAGGTGTTGAAGTGGTGCTTTTCATGTATGCTATTGTAATTCAATCAAATGGTCTTTCTATTGGTGGTTCAGTTTTAGGATCTGTCGTTGCTCTAATGATTGGTTACGCAATCTTTGTTCAAGGTAAAAGAGTTCCTTTGAAACAGTTTTTTAATGTTACATCTATATTACTCATTTTTGTGTGTGCTGGATTAGTTGCATATGGCGTTCATGAATTTGAAGAAGCATTTTACACAAAAGATGAAATGAAGCAAATGGAAATATGGAATGTTAATGACAAAGGTCCCGTTTTTGGATTTAATATTGACAATAATGGAATATCTAAACCTTTATTAAGTGATAAAGGCGCAATAGGACAGTTATTCAAAGGTTTCTTTGGATACAATGGCAACCCAACTTCTACAGAGCTTGTAAGTTGGCTACTAACTTTAATCCTTGTATCATTTCTTTGGAAAAGAGCATCTAATCCTAACAAAACATAGTTAAGACTCACTAATGATATCTTTAAGTTCTGTAATTATCATTGCAGTTGCACCCCAACAAATACATTCATTAAAATTATAAGCGGGAACATTGATTTCAAAACCAGACTTATTAATTGGAGTGTTTGAAACTAAATTATTGTCAATTAATTCATCTAGACCAATCTTATAGACCTGATCAACTTCGCTATTATTAATCTTAATTTGAGGTTGAACCTTTGAATACCATAAAAAAACATGAATATTGAAATATGATACTGGCGTATAAAGACTAGAAAGTTGTCCTAAGCTTTCTAAGGTTGAAGAATCAATGCCAATCTCTTCATTAGTCTCTCTAAGTGAAGCATTTTTTGCAGTTTCATTTCTGTCAATTGCTCCACCAGGCAAAGAAACTTGACCTTTGTGATGTTCAACATTTTCAGTTCTTTTTGTTAAAAGAAAAAATAATTTATTATTCTCCTTAAATACAATAATTCCAACACTGGCCTGCTTAGCATCTTTTGGAGGTATAAATGCCTTCTCCGTAAAACTATTTATTGGAATGACTGCCATTTTTTTATGACTATTCCAGCCTGGAAGGTCGTTATTACTTCGAACTCTTTCCTTTATTAATGTAATTATTTTGTCTACTTTCAAACCCATGAAATATAAGCACATAATTTGGGATTGGAATGGAACTTTGCTAAATGATTTAACCCTTTGTGTTGAACTGCTTAACATGTCATTAGAAAAAAGAAAACTCCCATTAATGAATGAAGATAAGTATAGAGAAAAATTTCTTTTCCCAATTAAAACATTCTATGAATCTATTGGTTTTGACTTTTCGCAAGAAGATTTTGCAATTACAAATGATGAATTTCATGATGGATTTGAAAAAAATTTTAAGAAACAAGCTTTACAGCCCTATGCAGTTGCTGCAATATCTCATTTTAAAGAATTAGGTATAACACAAAGTATCTTATCAGCCACAGTGCAGAAAAGGCTCGAGGAGCAGGTTAATTTTTTTGATATAAATCACCTCCTTGATAATGTGGTAGGTATAAGTAATACACCTTCTGGATATGGTAAAGAATTTGAAGGAAAAGAATTATTAAAGAAGACAGATATACCATTAAATGAGACAATCATTGTTGGTGATAGTATGCTAGATTTTACCGTTGCAAAAGCACTTGAAATTGATTGTGCTTTATTATCAAATGGTCATAATAATTTGGAAAGACTGGAAGCCACTGGCTCAAAAACTTTTTCTAATATCCAATCATTTTCAAATTGGATGCTTGATTCACTTAAGTAGTTATTCCACCATCCACAGTAAAAATTGAACCTGTAACAAAATCGGATGCTTCCGATGCCAAATAAAGAGCCATTCCAGATATGTCATCTGGAGTACCCATTTTACCTTGGGGAATAGCTTTAACTATTTTATTGTAAGTATCTTCGTTCTCCCATAAGGCTCTACTAAAATCGGTTTTAATTAATCCAGGAGCTAATGTATTTATTTGGATATTGTGCTCTCCAAGTTCTTTTGCTAATACTTTAGTAAGCATCACAACAGCAGCTTTACTAATATTATATACACCTAACCCATCAAGAGGTGTTTTTGCTGCAATGGATGCCACATTTATTATTTTTCCTGAACCATTAGTAATCATTGAATTGCTACATGCCTTAGCAAAATTGAAATATCCTTTTACATTTACATCAAAAATTTTATCCCAATGAGAATCTTCAGAATTTAAAATAGGTCCATAATAAGGATTTGTTGCAGCATTATTTACGAGAATGTCCACTTTACCAAATTTATCTAAAGTATAATCAGTTACAGATAGAATGGAATCGTAATTACTGGTATTACATTCAATAGGGAAAAGTGTTAATCCATTTGACTCTGCCTCCATAACAGCTGCGTCTAGATTTTCTTTTCGTCTACTACAAATAATCACATTAGCTCCTGCTTGAGCAAATTTTATGGCAATAGCTTTACCTATACCTTTAGATCCGCCAGAAACAATTGCATTTTTTTTATCTAAACGAAACATTTACTTTTTCTTTCTTCTTTCAGCCATAGCTTTCCACATTGAGTCAGGTAATTTATTCAAATCAGAAAATTCACCTGCTCCAGCAAGCCATTCTCCGCCATCAATAGTAATAACCTCTCCATTAATGTATGCAGACCCATCACTCATCAAGTAAGATGCGAGATTTTCCAACTCATGTCTTTCGCCAAATCGTTTCATCGGGATTTTATTTTTCATATTATCTTCAAAGTCATCAAATCCTGGGGGCATCAACCTTGACCATGCTCCTTTAGTAGGGAAAGGTCCTGGGGCTATTGCATTAAATCTAATATTATATTTTCCCCATTCAACTGCCAAAGATCTTGTCATTGCCAAAACCCCTGCCTTTGCAGCTGCTGAAGGAACTACAAATGGTGATCCAGTCCAAGCGTATGTAGTCACTATACTGAGAATATTCCCTTTTTTATTTTTAATCATTTCTTTACCAAGGACGCTTGTACAATTCCAAGTCCCCATAAGCACAATATCTATTACTGCTTTGAAAGCATTTTGACTAAGCATTTCAGTGGGAGAAATAAAATTACCTGCAGCGTTATTTAAAAGAGCATCAACTGTCCCAAATTTGTCTAATGTTTGTTTTGACATAACTTCTACATCTTCAACCTTTCTTACATCACCAGGACAAGTTAATACATTAATATTTTTTTCAGAGAAATCATGTGCAGTCTCCTCAAGAACTTCTTTTCTTCTACCGCTAATAACTATATTAGCTCCAAGCTCACCAAATCTTCTTGCCATACTCTTTCCTAAACCAGAACCCCCACCGGTTATGACAATTGTTTTATTTTCTAATAGTTTGTCTTTAAACATATTTTATTCTCCCCTTTATTACTGAAGTGCGTCTAAGTTATTTTTAATTGTTTCTGTTTTTTCTTTTATTGGATCTAAAACAGAATCCTCAATTACATCGCTGATTTTTTCTTCGCTATTTTCAAGCTGTGTTTTGATTTCATCCATATTAGGTAATGGCTGATTAGTAAAAAGTAAATAAGCACAATATAAAATAAATAAAGTTATCCCAAGAGTAACAATCTTAAATAGTTTTTTAATTACACTGAAGGTTATCATAGTAATTAAAACTATTGCTACAGCAAGATAAGCAGGATTATCTGAAATGCTATTTAACAGATTTTCTAACATTATATCAATTTATACATTACATTTCTACTTTACAAAGATGAAACATAAATCAAAGAAGAACGTTAATAATAATGTGATTAAAAAAATATGTGTTTTATTCTTTTTTCTCAACATTGTTTTATCTCAAGATAAAATTGAGTTAAAGCAAGCTGACTCTCTATCCTCGCTTAAAATTAATAATGAAACCGTTACTTCTTTAAAGGGAGATATTATTTTTAAGAAAGGTAGTCAACTACTTTTTGGAGACAGGGCTATCCAATCCAGCGAGTATAATCAAATTGAACTTTTTGATAATGTTAAAGTGCAAGATGGAAATAAAACAATATTATGTGATTCTTTATCATTTGATACTGATTCAGATAAAATACAATTATTTGGTAGAGTTACGATCAAAAGTGACAACCAAGTGATAACATCAAATCAAGGAGAGCTTGACAATAAAAATGAAAAAATTACGTTATTAAAGAATTCAAAAGTTGTAAGTGATAATCAGAGAATTGAAGGTGACTTAATTGAAATTATTTACAACCAAGATGAAATGGAATCTATAAAAATTTTAGAAAATGGCGTGATATTTTCTAAAAATTTAGGTTATGAAAAAGATAATAATAATGAAAATCAGATTATAGAAAATGAAGATATACTTAAAGGTAATATTATTCAGATAGCCATGAGCAATAACGAAGTTGATGAAATTGAATTAGAAGGCATGGCTTCAAGCTTTATTCACCTTTATGAAGACTCTTTATATCAAGGGACAAATGAGATTTCGGGAGATAATATTATTTTACAATTGAATAATAATAATGCTACAGAATTAGTATCTAATGGAGGTGTAATTGGTCAATTTATTCCTTCTTTATCAAATACAAATAGTCAAGAAAAAGTAGATTATCAAGGTAACAGAGTTGAGTTTGATAATAATTCAAGATCATCAAAAATGTATGGAGATGCAAACATTGTTCAAGTCGGAATGGATTTGAAAGCTGCGCAAATCAATATTGACTGGAAGAGTAATATACTTGAAGCATTTAATACGAATGTATTCAATGATGAAGAAGATTTAGAGCCCACCCTAATTGAAAATGGCAGAGAACCAATTTCAGGCAAATCAATGGTTTATAATATTAAAACTAGAAAAGGTAAGGTAGTTGCAGGATCTACAAAAGTTCAAAATAATACTTATATTGGAACGCAAATTACTACTGTTTCTGATAGCACTTTCTATATTGATGATTGTATTTTTACCTCATGTGACCCTTCAAAGTTTTACATAGGGAGCAAACAAGCAAAAATAATTTATGGCGATAAAATTATTCTTAAGCCACTTAGCATAGTTGTAGGTGGAGTTCCAATTTTTGGAATACCAAAAGCTATTTTCCCTCATTCAAATGAAGAGAGAAGATCTGGTTGGATTATGCCCTCTTTTGGTTCATCTGAAAACAGAGGAAATTATCTAGATGGTCTAGGATATTATTTCGCGCCTAACGATTATTTTGGATCAGAAAATTCGATTATTTTTGCGGACAGGCAGGGATTAATTCTTAAATCAAAAAATCAATATAAAAATCGTTATAAATTTAGTGGCAATTTTAATTTTGAGGTACGAAAACAGCTTAATTCTACCGAAAAAGATATAGCTAAATTAAATGAAAATAATAAAACAGATTTTTCATTAAACTGGAATCACAATCAAGTACTTAGAAAAAACCAAACGCTTAGATCAAATGTAAGCTATTATAGTAACGGTGAATATAATCGAGAAACAAGCATTAACCCTGTAAAAAGATTAAATCAACAAGCCATTTCTAATGCTACATACTCAAAAAGATGGAAGGATAAAAACCTTTCAATGAGTGTGAATGTATCAAATAAACAAGACTTAATGTCAAAAAATAAGGTTAATAATGCATCTTCCTTTTATCAAACTCCTACTAGTCTATCTTCATCAATTACTGAAAATACGAGTACTTTACCTTCTTTAAATTTTAGAGTTGGGAGAAGAAATTTATTTAGCAATTCTAACAAATCTTTCCTTGGAAATATTCAATGGGATTTTAATTCTAGAATTTTAAATAATTCTAAAAACTTTTATCGTTCTGAAGAAATAATAGATGAAGAAGGAGTCAGTAGTTTTCAATGGCAGCAAGATAGTAATGGAAATGCAATAACTTCAAATAAAACTGACATGATGTTGAAAAATAAGTTAAGCATCAATGCTCCTTTTACAATTTTAAAATATATAGCAATCAATCCGAATATTAATGTGAATTCAGATTTTGTAAATAGATTTCAAAAAGCATCTATTAATGAACAAGATGAAATTGAATTGAATACAATTGATAGTTTCAAAAATAGAACTACTTCTAATTTAGCTTTATCAATATCTACAAAAGTATATGGTATTTTGCCATTTAAAATTGGCAATTTTCAATCAATTAGGCATGTAATTTCGCCTAGAATCGGATTCTCTTATTCTCCTGACTACTTAAGAAATGATAATTATTTTCAGGAATTTAACGATGAATATTACGATTATTTTTCAGGTACTTTGATTGGTTCTACGCCCAGAACAAGCAGTAAAAAAATCAATTTATCAATTGGCAATGTTTTTCAAGCCAAAAAAAATGAAAATGGCGAAGAAGAAAAAATAGATCTTTTCTCATTACGAATGAATACTGGGTATGATATAAATAGAGATGAATTCAAGCTATCTAATCTAAACTCATCCATAAGAAGTAGTTTAAAGAATGGAACAAATATTGATATTAATTTCACTCATGATTTTTATGAGTTTGATAAAGAAAATAATTTGAGAATTAATGAATTGCGTTCACTTCCAAGATTAACAGGTCTTAGACTTTCCACTAATTTTACTTTAAAAGGTGAAAATAATGATAATGAAAAACAGGAAAGTTTTTCGGATGAAACAAATAATTTTTTAAATGATTTTTCATCTAATGTTTGGCAAAGCAGGATAGGTGTCAGCTATACAATTAATCAAATAAATCCAGAAAATAAAATTGAAAACTTCTGGCTTAATACTAATACTAGTATAAATGTTACAAATAGTTGGAAACTGAATTATAATGCAAGATTTAATCTTATTGATAACAATATAGTACGTCATAATTTGACTCTTTACAGAGAAATTGATTGTTGGGAATTATTTGTGGACTGGACTCCAAATGGGTACGCTAAAGGACTATATTTTAGATTAAACTTAAAGTCAGATATGTTACAAGACTTGAAAGTTGAACAAAAAACTGGTATCTATACTACAAGACCAAGTTTTTAGGTGTTATTACTTAAAAAAATTATTAAAGTTGTTTTGTGAAATCAAAATTTCAAAAAATTAAAGGTACATACGATATTCTTCCACCAGAAATTGAAAAGTGGAGTCAAGCTACCTCTATACTACAATCAATTAGCAAACAGTTTGGCTATGAAGAAATTAAAACTCCAATAATTGAAAATATTGATTTATTTAAGCAAAATATTGGGTACGATACCGATGTTTCAAAAGAAATGTTTACATGGGAAGACTCTTCGAAAAACCAATTGGTATTAAAACCAGAGATGACTGCACCTGTAGTTAGGGC
The DNA here is from genome assembly GCA_965656415.1 of uncultured bacterium. Taxonomy (GTDB): domain Bacteria; phylum Fidelibacterota; class Marinisomatia; order Marinisomatales; family Marinisomataceae; genus Marinisoma. Next base: position 4,694 of record CBFHKL010000015.1, on the reverse strand, counting down.
ATTTATAGAATCAGGATTTTTTCGAAGTAAACCGCTATGTAAGCTTTTTTATATAGATGCTTTATTCCGTAGAGAAAAACCACAAAAAGGTCGACAAAGGCAATTCCATCAATTTGGGATTGAGGCACTAGGTTCTTCAGAAATTGAACAAGATGTTGAAGTTATTCTTTTATCATCGAAAATATTGTGTCATTTAGGAATTAAAAATACAACTTTACAAATCAACAATATTGGGAATAAGGAAACACGAAAAATATATGAAGAAAAATTAAAAACTTATCTTACTGATCATAAAAGCAAACTATCAAAATTGTCACAAACAAGATTAAAAAATAACTCGTTACGTATTCTTGATAGCAAAGAAAAAGAAGATATAGAAATCATTAAAAATGCTCCATTAATTAAAGAGTTTTTGTCAAAGGATGAACTAGAAAGCTTTTCATCATTATTATCACACTTAAATGCCTTGAACATATCTTTTGAGGAGAATGGACATTTAGTTCGTGGTCTTGATTATTACAATGGAACTACATTTGAAATTTGTAATATGTCCTCCAAGTCACAAAATGCATTATTAGGTGGGGGAAGATATGATTATTTAGTAGAAAGCATGGGAGGTCCATCAACTCCAGCAGTAGGTTTTGCAGCAGGTATTGAAAGACTTCTTCTTGAATCTTCATTAACTAATGATAATAGGGGTTTAGATATTTTTATTGGCTTTAATTCTCATTCTGAAAATGCTATAAAAATAGCTAACCAATTAATTGATGAAGGTTTTACAGTTCATATTGATACATTAAAAAAATCTGAAAAAAACCAATTAAAAAGTGCTATTAAAATGAATTCTAGTTTTTATTTAAGAATTGAAGAATCAATTAAACTTAAAAATCTTAATTCAAAAGAAGAGTATATCGTTAAAAATATTAGTGAGCTCAAAAAACTTACAAATTCATAACCCAATAATTTATATTTATATATAAATATAAATTTTTGACAAATACTCATCGATTTGCGTAAGTTGCCAACCAATATGAGTAAAAATGAAAAGTTATTAATTATTGTCGAGTCTCCATCAAAGACAAAAACAATATCTAAATATGTAGACAATGCATCTGTTATTGCTAGTGTAGGCCATTTTAAAGATCTTCCTAAAAAAGATATGGGAATTGATATTGATAATGACTTTGCAATGCAAATTGAAAGCATGCCTGACAAAAAGAAATTTCTTTCTCAATTAAAAAAAGAGGTGAAAATAGCTGATCGTATTTTAATTGCTACAGACCCTGATCGAGAAGGAGAAGCGATTGCAGCAGATATTGCATCTGAAATTAAAGGGGATGTGGAAAGAGTAGAGTTTACAGAGATAACTAAACAAGCAGTATTAGAAGCAGTTAATAATTCTCGAAAGATAAATTATGACTTAGTTGATGCTCAGCGTGCAAGAAGAGCTATTGATCGTATAGTTGGTTTTTCATTTTCTCCAGTACTTTGGAAAACATTAAGATCTTTAAAAAATAAGGGCCTATCAGCTGGTCGAGTTCAATCAGTTGCTTTAAAACTGTTGGTAGATCGTGAAAAACTAAGAAATAAATTCGTTGAAAATAAATTTTACTCTATTGATGCAGAAATTATTGATACCAATAGTAAAGAAATTTTTAAAGCTAACTTAATTTCATATGATGGAAAACCAGTTGCTAAAAGTGATGATTTTGGAAAATTTGATATTGGATTAAAGGATGATAAAATTATTCAGGTTGATCAAAATTTAGCAAAAAAAATCAAAGAGGAATGTAATGCAAATAACTGGACAATAAATAATATTGAAAGCAAACCTACCTCTAGCTCTCCTGCTCCACCATTTACTACGAGCACATTACAACAAGACGCATCTCGAAGGTTTGGATTCTCCCCTAAAAGAACAATGGTTGTGGCACAAAAATTATATGAACAAGGATTTATCACGTACATGAGAACTGATTCAACTCATCTTTCTAGCGAAGCATTAAATGCTTCTAAAACATTTATTAAAGAAAGTTTTGGAAATGAATTTCTTTCAGATAAGACGAATGTTTTTAAAAATAAAGTAGCAAACGCTCAAGAGGCGCATGAAGCAATTCGTCCAGCAGGAACAAAATTTAAAAATGTTAAGGACGTGCAGAAAATTGGTTTAGATGAAGCTAAATTATACGAACTAATTTTAAGTAGAACAGTTGCATCTCAAATGAAGCCAGCGCAATATATTCGTACAAATGTTGAAATTTTTAATGGACTTTCAATATTTAAAGCAAGTGGAAATGTTACTGTATTTAAAGGCTATACTTTAGCGTATGAACAAGCATTAACTAGAAAAGACAAAGCAAAACCTGATAGCTTGCCTGCTTTGAGCAAGGAATCTAAAATTGAAAGCGAGGATGTATTGCTAGAAGAAAAAACCACCTCACCTCCAAGAAGATTTTCAGAGGCTATGTTAGTAAAAGAAATGGAAACAAGAGGAATTGGTAGACCTTCAACCTACTCTGCTATTATTGAAAAATTATCTCAAAAAGAATATGTGGTGAAAAAAAATAAAACGTTAATTCCAACATTTGTAGGAATTGCTGTATCGCAATTATTAGAAAACCACTATAACGCATTATTTAATGAACGGTTTACTGCTGACATGGAAAATCGCTTAGATGCTATTTCAAGATCTGAAAATTCATATTTAGATGTTTTGAAAGAATTCTATTATGGGAATCAGGATTATAAAGGAGTATCAAAATTATTGGATGAAGAAGTTGATATAGCGAAAGCTTGTACAGTAAATGTTGAAAATGATTTAGAAATTAGAATTGGAAAATTTGGTCCTTATGTTCAACGAGAAGGTAATAATACAACCATTCCCGAAGATACATTTTTTGGTGAACTAAATAAGAAAAAATTAGATGAGCTTGACAGTATGCAAAAAGAAGACAATATCATTGGTGTACATACTAATGGTGAAAATATTTTATTGAAAATTGGTAGATATGGACCTTATGTGGAATTAGAAAAAAGTAAAAAGAGAAAATCAATATTAAAGAGTATTGGCGTAGAGAATGTAACACAAGAAATAGCTATTGATTTATTAAGTCTGCCTAAAAAATTAGGGAGTCATCCTGAAACAGGCGAAGATGTTCTAGCTGACTTTGGACCATATGGACCTTATGTTAAATGTGGTAAAATAAATGCGTCAATGAAATCTGATGACAGTCCTCTAAGTATAACTCTTGAAAATGCAATCAAGCTGATCAAAGACAGAAAACTAAAATTTGAACCAAAAATTCTTGGTGAACATCCTAAAACTAAAAATGAAATATCAATCAAAAGAGGTCGATTTGGCCCATACGTTACGGACGGGAAGAAAAATGCTTCTTTAAAAGGATATGTGGTTGATGAAGTTACTTTAGAACAGGCCGTACAATTAATTAACGAAAAATCATGATAAAGAATTTTGTTTTATTGCTCCTTGGATCTGTCACATTATTTGGCTTTCAATCTTCTGTTGAAGAGCGTTTGTATTCCTTAAATAGAGATCTTATGTGTCCAGTTTGTGATGGGCTTACGCTAGAGCAATCTCAAGCTGCTCCCGCCCTTGAAATGAAAGATGAAATTAAAAAAATGGTAATTCAAGGCGAGACAGATGAAGAAATTAAGGAACATTTTGTTCAGAAATTTGGTATTGAAATTTTAGCTAATCCTCCTAAAAAAGGATTTGATTCTCTAGTTTGGCTTGCTCCACTTGTTTTTGGTTTTTTTGGAATAGTTTTTCTGTACAGATATATTTTTTCTTAAACTCTATATAAGATGAGTAAAAAACATTTAGACAAAATTGTTTCCCTTTGTAAGCGTAAAGGCTTTGTATTCCCAAACTCAGAAATATATGGAGGATTAAAAGCATCTTATGATTATGGTCCTCTTGGAGTTGATTTGAAAAAATCTATTTCTGAAAAATGGTGGGACGAAATGACTCGAAATTCAAATATTGTGGGGCTTGATAGCTCTATTATGGTTCACCCAGATGTTTGGGAAGCAAGTGGCCATATTGCAAACTTTAATGATCCTATGACTGACAATAAAGATAATAAAAAACGTTATAGAGTCGATGATTTATTAAACCAACAAAAAAACAAGGTGATTGATGCTCTTTGTGAAAAACTATCCATTGAAAATAATAAAGATAGCAATACGATAGATAAGATCAGTCATATGTTACTTGAAGAATCAGATAAATATAGCGGTGCTTTAGAATCTGCAGGTGTTATTGACCCATTTTCTGGGAATGTTGGTAAATGGACTCAAGCTACTCAATTCAATCTCATGTTTAAAACAAATGCTGGTCCATCTGAAAAAACTGGTAAAAGTATTTACTTACGTCCTGAAACAGCACAAGGCATTTATATAAACTATTTGTTAGTTCAAAATTCAATGAGATTAAAAGTTCCATTTGGAATCGCACAAATTGGAAAAGCTTTTAGGAACGAAATTATAGCTAGAAACTTTATTTTTAGAACAAGAGAGTTTGAACAAATGGAGATGCAATATTTTGTTCATCCGTCAGAAGACACGTCATCAATGAATCTATGGAAAGAAAAAAGAATTAGCTTTTACTCAAAAGAGCTTGGAATAAATGAAGAAAATTTAAAATTTCATCAACATTCAGAAGATGCTTTGGC
>CBFHKL010000014.1:0-19989 GCA_965656415.1 uncultured bacterium | reverse complement strand
GATATCTTCTGGAGATGTTTCTTCTCGTACAAGTATAACTTTTTTACCTTTTTTGCCTAGGGTTTCAGCTTTTTCTGCACTAAAAACAGCGACACCAGAAGATGCTCCAGGACCAGCCGGCAAGCCAAAAGAAACGGGCAGGTTGTTCTCTAGGTCTTCAGGAGAAATGTTTTTTAAGAGGCTTTCATAAATCTGAAGAGGGCGAACCCTGCTTATAGCAACTTCTTTGGTTATAAGACGTTCTTTTACCATGTCAGTTGCAATTTTTATGGCAGCAATACCGGTTCTTTTTCCTCTTCTTGTTTGAAGCATCCAGAGCTTATTTTCCTGAACTGTAAACTCAATATCTTGCATGTCATCAAAATGGTTTTCAAGTTTTTTTCTTACGCTGTTTAGCTCTTCAAAAGCCTTTGGCATTGCAACAGATAAGGATTTTCTACTTTTGTTACCATCAATTATTGGGTGTGGTGTTCTGATGCCCGCAACAACATCTTCGCCCTGAGCGTTAGGTAGCCACTCTCCAAAAAAAACATTTTCACCGGTTGATGGATTTCTTGTAAAAGCAACACCCGTTCCACAGTCTTTTCCAAGGTTTCCAAAAACCATTGCCTGTACATTAACAGCAGTCCCCATTGAAGAAGAAATTTTTTCAAAACCCCTATATTCTTTTGCTCTTTTACCATTCCAACTTTCAAAAACTGCAGCAATAGCCCCAAAGAGCTGTTCGTAATGGTCGTCTGGAAACGGAACCCCAAACTCTTTTTTAACCATCCTTAAATATTTTTTTGATAAAGCTTTCCAGTCCTTTGCCTTCATATTAGAATCGCTTTTATATCCCTTGACTTTTTTGACAGACTCCAGCTCTTTTTCCATAAGCTCTCTAATTGAGCACGAAGACCTGTTAAGCCCCAGAGCTTTTTCCATGACTACATCAGCATACATCATAATTAGCCTCCGATAGCTATCATAAACAAACCCCTCGTTTCCGCTTGCTTCAATCATAAAAGGTATCGTTTTAGATGTAAGCCCTATGTTTAATATTGTTTCCATCATTCCTGGCATTGATACTGGTGCGCCAGACCTAACCGAAAGAAGCAGCGGGTTTGATCCGCCAAACGTCTTTTCAATCACACCCTCAGTTTTGGATATATTTTTTTTAATGTTGTTTTGTAAACCAACAGAAAGAGACTTGTTTTTTAAATAGTCTGAGCAAAGACTTGTTGCTAAAGTAAAACCAGGAGGAACAGGAAGACCAAGTTTACACATTTCTGCAATATTAGCCCCCTTACCACCCAAAATATCAACCATATTTTGATCCCCATCAGTTTGAAGTTGGGAGAAAAAATATATTTTTTGTTTATTGTTCATTATGAATACATTTTAATTGAATTAAAAAAAACAACCTTTTCGGGCAAAACAATTTAAGGAGTGACCGTGAAAAAAACATTTATATTATTTGTAGCGCTGTTTATGGTTTCATGTTCAGGAGAAGTATATGAAGATGAAATAAGAGTTGGTGAAGACAATCTTGCCTATGTTGGCGATACAGAAAAGCTTTATTCTGGAGACGTTCTTGATAAGTATGGAGAAAAACTTGGAACATACAAAAAAGGAATCAAGGATGGGTCTTGGACAGAAATTGATTATAAAAATGGCACAAGGAAAAAGGCCAACTATATTAAAGGCATTCCGGAGGGAGAGCAAATTACATATGTGTTCCCCGGATCAATGGACAACAACAAAAGGCTAGAGTACATTAACTATGAAGACGGAAAGCCAGTTGGAACTTGGACACAGTGGAGCAGGGATAGCGAGAACAGGCTCCGAAAAACAGGAGAGATTGTTTTCGAAGAAGGGTCTGGAAGATGGAGAGAGTGGGACCCCAATAGTCTTGTGGTGGTAAGAGCGGGAGACTATGAAAACTGGGAAAGAAACGGCCTTTGGAAAAGCTGGGATCCTAAAGAAGTTTTGGTTAGCGAAGGAGAATATATTGAAGGAAAGAAAGTTAATCAGTGGATTTGGTATAAAGACGGAGAAGACAAGGGTTGGGAAGAAAATTATAATAACGGAGTCTTGGACGGAAAATTTAACAACCTATCGCCATACGCAGAAATAAGAGGAGTTGGGTCTTTTAGCGAGGGCGTTAAAACAGGAGAATGGGAAGAATATTATACTGAAGCAGACGGATCTTTAGAGCGATCACAAACAGGAGCCTACCAGTTTGGTAATAAAGTTGGCATATGGTCTTTATATGCAAAAAATGGACGAAGAATTGCTGAAGGATCGTTTAAAGACAACATCAAAGAAGGGGAGTGGACAGAGGGACAGGACATAGATTTTGGCTCAAGATTTTTTGGAAAAGGAAACTATTCTAATAACAAAAAAAACGGAGACTGGAGTTATGTTGCTCCAAGACAAAACCCAACAATTGAAGGAAGTTTTACAAACGGTGAACCTTCTGGAGAGTGGAAAGTTGTTTACAATAAAAAAACCTACAAAGGAAGTTTAGCAGATTTAAAAAAGAAGGTTCCAAAGCTAAATGAATTTTCTTTTTAATGTTTTTTTGGGCAGTTAACAGCGTTTTTGTATTATTTGCTGTTTTAAATATTAATGACCCGGACTGGTTTATTTGGGTACCAACTTATTTTTTAGTTGTGGCAAGCACCGCCGCATATCGAGAAAATAAAATCAAGAAAAAAACTATAAACAAAGTCCTACTTTATTTGCTGTTTGTTTTTATTATTTCTTTTTTTGGTTTCGTTGAAGTTTTTGACAACAACTCAGATACAATGGTAAATATGAATGAGACAAAAAGAGAGGCTGTGGGAGCGCTAATAGCAATGGCCTGGGTTTTTTGGGCATCTAGAGAGTAAAAAAAACCAATTTATCTTTATATTTATGTAAATGAGTTTTAAAATTAACATCACCTAAATATGTCTATAATAAAACTATTAACGTCCTCTGTAGGAAGAAAAATTTTGATGGCTATCACAGGGCTCTCTTTATCCCTTTTTATGGCCTTTCATCTTTTTGGAAACCTTTTTCTTTTTGTTGGAGAGGCAGCTTTCAATGAATATGTTAACAAACTACATAAACTTGGTTTTTTAATACGAATAGCTGAGTTTTTTCTAGTACTTTTTGTTGGCAGTCACGCATATAGCGGGATTTTATTATGGATAAAAAATAGAAAAGCAAAAAAAGTGACTTCTTCATACAGCAAAAACAACACTTCGGGTGCTGCAAAATCTGCAGCTTTCACAGGAAGCATCGTTTTTATTTTTCTTGCTACTCATTGGTCCACCTTTTGGTACAAGTTTAATTTTGACCTACAAGGAATGAGCTATTATTATGTTGTAACAGAAAGCTCAGTTGGTTTTGGAAGTCCTGCCGTTTCAATATTTTATATTGTTGCAATAGCTCTTTTAGGTTATCACTTAAAGCACGGCATAGCTTCAGCTGGGCAGACGCTTGGAATAGTCGGAACAAAATATGAAAAAACATACAACAATCTTGCAGCTATTTTTTGGTTTTGGATTCCCTTAGGGTTTATTTCTATACCAGTATGGTTCGGCTTTTTAGTGAGGATCTTATGACAGACTATAATTTATTTTCAAAAGCCCCAGATGGAGATCTGTACACAAAGTGGGAGGGTTATAAAAAAAACCTAAAAACACTTTCTCCGGAGGAAGCAAACAAGTATAAAGTTATTGTTATTGGCACTGGCCTTGCCGGAGCTTCAGCTTCAGCGACGCTAGCAGAACAAGGCTTTAATGTCCACGCATTTTCTTTTCATGAGTCGCCCAGAAGAGCTCACAGTATTGCTGCTCAAGGCGGTATTAATGCAGCAAAAAACTATAAAGGTGACGGAGATAGCATTATGAGGCTATTTTATGACACTATAAAAGGCGGAGACTTTCGTTCCAGAGAAGACAACGTCTATAGGTTGGCAGAAATTAGCAAAAACATTATTGACCAGTGTGTTGCGCAGGGCGTTCCTTTTGCACGAGAGTATGGAGGTTTGTTAGATAATAGGTCTTTTGGTGGTGTCCAGGTTTCCAGAACATTTTATGCTAGAGGTCAAACTGGACAACAGCTCCTGCTGGGGGCATACTCCGCACTAAGCAGACAACTAGAAAAGAAAAAAGTAATTTTTTATCCAAGACACGATATGTTGGATGTTGTTCTGGTTGATGGAAAAGCTAAGGGCATAGTAACAAGAAATCTTATTAACGGGGAAATTAAAACTCACAGTGCAGACATTGTTATTTTAGCAACAGGGGGATACTCAAACGTCTACTATCTTTCAACCAACGCAATGGCAAGCAACGTGACTGCAAACTGGAGAGCCCACAGAAAGGGTGCCTTGTTTGCAAACCCAAGCTTTACACAAATTCACCCAACTTGCATACCAGTTAAAAACGACTTCCAATCAAAACTAACCTTAATGAGCGAAAGCCTAAGAAATGACGGAAGAGTTTGGGTTCCAAAAAAGAAGAATGACCAAAGAAAGCCAATTGATATTCCAGAAGAAGAAAGAGATTATTATTTAGAAAGAATTTATCCTGCTTTTGGGAATCTCGTTCCGCGAGATGTTGCAAGCAGGAGAGCTAAGGAGGTCTGTGATGAGGGAAGAGGTATAGGGCCAACGGGTTTTGCAGTATATCTAGATTTCCAAAAAGCTATCGAAGAAAAGGGAGAAGATTTTATAAGAGAAAAATATGGAAACCTTTTTGATATGTACCAAAATATTACGGATGAAAACCCGTACAAAACACCAATGAAAATATACCCCGCAGTTCATTATACAATGGGAGGGCTTTGGGTAGACTACAACCTAATGACAACCATAGAAGGTCTTTTTTCAATAGGTGAAAGTAATTTTTCAGATCATGGGGCTAACAGACTTGGAGCGAGCGCGCTAATGCAAGGGCTTGCAGATGGATATTTTGTTATTCCTCACACAGCAATGGATTTTTTAGCCAAAGAAACACCTTTAACAAAAGACATAACAGAAAGAAGAGAGTTTAAAGAGGCGGAAGAAAAAACGAAAAACGAAATTTCCAAGCTAATGAAGGTTGATGGAAAATTAGCTGTTGACGAAGTACACAGAGAGCTAGGAAAGATAGTTTGGGATAAAATTGGAATGGCCAGAAATGAAGCAGGACTAAAAGAAGCCCTGACGGAAATTCCAAAAATAAAAGAAAGCTTCTGGAAAAACATTTTAATACCCGGAAGTGACAAAGACGTTAACCAAGAGCTAGAAAAAGCACTAAGAATAAAAGACTTTATTGAGCTTGCTGAGTTAATGGCGTACGACGCTCTTGACAGAAAAGAGTCATGCGGTGCTCATTTTAGAGAAGAATTTCAAACAGATGAAAACGAGGCTGAAAGAAACGACGAGGACTATAAATATGTTGCAGCTTGGGACTATTCTGAAGGTGAAAACCCAAAGCTGTTCAAAGAGCAATTAAAGTATAAAAACGTTAAACTTAAAACAAGAAGTTATAAGTAAATGAATATCAACCTTAAAGTATGGAGACAACAATCTGGGACTAAAAAGGGCAGTACAAAAACATATAGGCTGGAAAATATAGACCCAAACATCTCTTTTTTAGAGATGCTAGATATTTTAAACATAAAGCTTGTTAAGGAAAAAAAAGACCCCGTTGCTTTTGATCATGACTGTAGAGAGGGAATTTGTGGTTCTTGTGGTTTCATGATTAATGGACAACCACACGGCCCTCAAAAGGCAACCACAGTTTGCCAGCTTCACATGCGCGCCTTTAAAAACGAAGATGAAATACTCTTAGAGCCCTTCAGAGCAGAGTCTTTTCCAGTAATAAAAGACCTCTCGGTAGACAGAAAGGCTTTTGACAAAATTATATCTTCCGGTGGATACGTTTCAACAAATACGGGAGATGCACCAGAAGCTAACTCGATTACAATTGAAAAAGAGTTTGCTGATGAGGCGTTCCTTTCTTCTGCATGCATTGGTTGTGGAGCATGTGTAGCAGCCTGCAAAAATTCATCTGCGATGCTTTTTACTTCTGCAAAAGTTGCGCACCTTTCTCTTTTACCGCAAGGTCAAAAAGAGGCAAAACAAAGAGTTGTAAACATGGTTGCTACGATGGACGAAGCAGGATTTGGTTCTTGTACTAACACAGGGGCATGTTCTGCGGAGTGTCCAAAAGAAATAGGGCAGATTAACATTGCAAGACTTAATCAAGAATATATATCAAGCACTCTTGCAGGATTTTTAAAGAAAAAAGAATGATAGACTATAAAAAAATTGAAAACATTTATTGCGTCGGACGAAATTTTGAAGGGCACGCTAGGGAGCTAGGAAATAAGGTGCCATCAACACCCTTGTTTTTTCAAAAATCCAACTCAACAACAAACTTTACAAACACAATTCAAATTCCAAAAAATAAAAACATCGAACACGAACTTGAAGTTGTCATTTTAATAGGCAAGGAAGGGATTCCAAAAACACCAGAAGAGGCGAAGAGCTTTATTTCTGGTTTTTCTATTGGTCTCGATTTAACTGACAGGGTGCTACAAACAGAGCTCAAGAAAAAAGGACTTCCTTGGTTTGCTGCAAAATCATTTAAAAGATCAGCGGTCATAGATAAGAATTTTAAAACTGAATGTCCCGAAGAGTTTTATTTGAATGTTAATCAAAAACTGAAGCAAAGAGGCAACCTAAAGGATATGATTTTTTCTTTCGAAGATATTCTTCTTCACCTTACAAAGGTTGTTGAGTTGAAAAAGGGAGATATAGTCTTTACGGGCACACCAGAAGGTGTAGGGCCCTTAAAAAGCGGCGATCAAATTGAAATGGGTTTTATAGACCACAAGCCTACAAACCTTACTGTTGTATAATATTAGTTTTGAAGTTTAAAATTGATTGGAATAGTAATCCAGACACCAACCTTAGTTTCTCGCTGCTTAGCTGGCCTAAACCTAGTTTTTCTAAGAGCATCAACCGCAGCTTGATTTAAACCTGTGTTTGGTATACCTTTAAGAACAATAGTTTCTTTAACTTTTCCTGTTTTGTCAATAAAACACTGCACCAGCACCTGTCCTTCAATACCAGCTTCCTGAGCAATATCAGGGTATACTGGTCTGATAGGGAAGAGCGGTCTTGGCGGATCGTCATAAGGAATAAATTTGACTTGTGGACCAGAAGGTGGAGGCGGAGGAGCATCCCACGCATCAAAATTGTCTAAATCTGTCTCCTCGATTGTAAGATCGTCAGCAAGGTCATCGTCTTCAGATTCCACCGGCACTGAAGGCCTTGCAGGGGGAGGAGGCGTTTCAAATTGTTGAGTTTCTGGTATTTCAATATTTTCAATGATAATCTGACTTTCAGTTTCAATATCAATGTTGTTTTCAAAGCGTTGCAAAGAATAAAACCCTAAAAGCAATAAAAAAGATGCAAATAATAATCCAACTCTAAGCACAGTAGAATACTTCTCCTTAAGAGTGTTTTCCAAAAGCATTGCTCTTTTTAAAAAGAAGTTTACTAGCCGAGAAAACGGATTAAATTTATTTAATAATTTTTTAAGTTCGTCCATTAGTTTGGCGCCTTAACCTTTGTAGAATAGTTTAATTTAAGCGCATCAGCTTTTCTTAATTCGTTGTGAATATCAGAAATGATTTCCATCCTTGCAGACTGGTCAGCCTTTAAAGAAACAGTTAATTGAGGGTTAGAAGCCCTTTTCTCGTACATTACATGTCTAACATCTTGGTTGTTATAAAGCTTGTCTTCAATTGAGATTAGTCCGTCTTTAGAAACCCAAATGTCTGATGTATGTCTTTTTGATTCTAGTTTTTCAATCCTCTCTGCTTTAGGCAGGGTAACTGGTAAGCCAGAAAACTCCCTAAGAACAGTTGTAACCATAAAGAAAATTAAAAGCATAAATATAATATCAGGCATGGAGGATGTTGATATTTTTGATTCTACTCCTGATTTTCTTCTAAATTTCATTATTCTGTCTCCGCAATAGATATTCTAGTTGCATTCGCGAGTTTTAGCTGGTCTAACACCTCAACATAAACATCATACTCAGCTTTTTCGTGAGCTTTAACAGAAATGATAAGCTTATCATTTGCACGAATTTCTTCTTTTATTCGCCTGCTTAATTCTTTCATTTCTACAGGTTCGCCACCAAGCAGCACATTCCCAGATGCACTAATAAGACAATTGAGAATGTTCTTTTTGTTAATCTCTAGCTCCTGTCCTTCAGCTGGGAGGATAATTCCCAACCCCTTGTCCATGTCTATAGTGGTAGTAACCAAAAAGAAAACAAGCAAAAGAAATGCTATATCAGCCATTCCGCCTTCAGGAATAGCACCAACGCGGGCCTTTCGTTCTCTAAGAGCCATTGTTTACTTTGAGTCTCTTAATAGGTCAGTAATTTCTATAGATCTTTCTTCCATATCCAAAACCATCCCATCAATCATAGAGGAGAAAAAGTTTTGAGCAATTTGAATGATCATAGCGACTATAAGTCCAAAAGCTGTAGTTAAAAGAGCTTGTGAAATACCAACAGCTACAACAGCAGGAGAAATATCGTTTGCAGCTGCAATAGCATCAAACGCAAAAATCATACCTGCAACCGTTCCAGTAAAGCCCATCATAGGAGCAATAGCAATAATAGCCGTTAGCCAACCCATGTTCTTTTCAAGAAAAGCCATTTCAAGAGAACCGGCGTTTTCAATCGCTTTTTCAACTTGATCGGATCCTTTTCCAACTTTAGATAAACCAGCTTTACAAATGTTTGCAACAGGTCCATCATGTCCTCCACAAACGTCCATAGCTTTTTTAGATCCACCAGATTTTAAAGCTCCTCTCAAAGAGTCCATAAAACCATCAGAATCTACTTGTGATTGATTGAGGGAATAAAACCTTTCACCAACAAGACCAAGACCTGCTAATAGCAAGAGCAAAATAGGCCACATAAAGGGTCCGCCCTCTAAAAATAATTCTACCATTTAAATCCTCCTAATGTGTTAAATGTTCAAAAACTTAGTTTATTACATGTCCAATGTCAATGGTGTAAATTTTGTTTTAAACGACTCAGTATATCTTGCTCAATTTCTTCTGATAAGTCGTGTTTCATGACAACAGCATTTACGTCAACATTTAAAACGTTTTTGAATTCTAATAGCTTTACAAAGTCTTTTTCAGTACAAACAATATGTTTTAAACCCTCTTTTAAAGCAAGGCGGTTAATTTTTTCTATATCACTTAAAGAAAAGGGCCAGTGATCAGGAAACACTAGTTTTTTGTTTACATTAATATTATTGTTGCTGAGTGTTTTTGAAAAACTCTCAGGGTCTCCAATGGAGCAAACAGATATAACCCCCGATTTATTTTCTAGGTCATGAATATTTTTTATAGAACCTGATGATATAACCTCTTTTTTGATTTCAAGGCTAAGCGCGTAGTCTGATCTTATGTTTGTGCTTTTGATCAAATTGCTTTTAGTTGAAATTGTAATATCTGCTCTTCTTAAATAACAATAAGGCTCCCTTAACAGTCCATAAGGATATATAAGCTGCCGCTTTTTGTTTTGGTTTTCAGGACCAAGCAAAACAATATCAATATCCCTGTGTATTCTTCTGTGTTGAAAACCATCATCTAGTAAAATTATATCACACCCCATATTTGATAATTGTTCTGCAGCATAAATTTTGTCTAGAGAAACAAAAATATGAGTATTTGAAGAAGTATTATTTTTTAGAAGAATTACCTCATCTCCACATTCTTTCCAACCATGATTTTTAAGCAAAAAACTGTTTGAAATATTTTCCCTTCCATGGCCCCTTGTCACAATTCCGACAGCAAAACCCTTTTTTTCTAAAAAATTTGCTATTGCAATAGTGGTTGGAGTTTTTCCAGTTCCACCTAGAGCAATATTACCTATGCTGACCACCTTAGCATCAACCTTTCTAGCTTTAAAAATCTCTAAATCATATAGAAGGTTTTTTAAAAAAATAAACAACAAGTGAATTGGAAAAACAAACAACAAAGCTGAAAGTATATAAGTAAGAAGTTTATTGTTCATTGTTATATGTATTTATTCATGGTTGCTTGCAACCTTATCTACCTTATTTAGGGCATCTTCAATTTTTTGAGTACCAATTTCTATGCTTTCATTTTTATTGAAGTATAGCGGCTCTCCAAAAACTACACGCATTTTAGAAAACGGCTTGCTGAGATAAAAAGTATGCCAGTTTTTAAACTTCCAGCTACTTTTAACATCAACAATCATTGGAATTATAGGTCTATCTGAATTTTGTGATAAAATAAGTGCGCCAGGTTTAACCTTATGTTC
This sequence comes from uncultured bacterium, assembly GCA_965656415.1. Classification (GTDB taxonomy): domain Bacteria; phylum Fidelibacterota; class Marinisomatia; order Marinisomatales; family Marinisomataceae; genus Marinisoma. Next base: position 9,646 of record CBFHKL010000014.1, on the reverse strand, counting down.
AGGTCCAGTTGGTCCATCTGGAGTGATGATAATTTTAGCACCACTATTTTTTTTAAAAAAATCATCAATATTTTTTATTGCCTCCTTACCACCCTTATTACTCGAACCCCTAAAAAAATTATATCCAAATTTTTTCGCTATATCAGCAATAAGATCACCGTCGCGACTCTGGCTAACAAGAGCAAAATATTCTTTGTGTTTCAAATGCTCCATTAACCCAAGCACCTTGCCGTGCCAAGAAACCAAAATGAAAGAATCAATCCCCTTAATATTGTTTTCACCAACTATTTCGACTCTATTAAATCGATATGATAACACTATTATTAAGTGTATTATTTTGGTTTTTAAAAATGTTTTAATCATATATATGGCGCGCTGCTGAAATATAAGGATTGTCGTTAGTATTTAATTTTTCTGCCAGCTTTTTGTACTTTTCAATAACAAAATTACGATTGTCTTTTTTAAGTAAATTTTTAACTCCATCTGAAAGGTTTCTTGCGGTCATTTTACTTTGAAGAAACTCGTCAACAACCCTGTCTTCAGCAATTAGGTTGGCAAGTGAAAGATATTTAACTTTCGACATCATTTGAGCCACAATCCATGTTGGGGACGAGAGCTTATAGCAAACTATCATAGGACATTTCAACATTGCGGTTTCTAGCGTTGCTGTACCAGAACAAACAATTGCCGCATCCGCAACACCAATTGCTTCATATTGATTGTTTTTAACCTTAATGACGTCAACACTTGATTTTATATTTACATTTTCTCCTTCGATTAAAATAAAGGTTAAATCTTCATTTTCTGAATTAAGAATTCTTATCGTTTTTTCAAAAATTCCCCAATGTCTTTTGATTTCAATGGACCTGCTTCCAGGCATAAGGACAATGATCTTATTTTTTTTTGGAATATTATGTTTTTGACAAAAGGTATTTCTTTCAAAAGTTAAATTACTTAATTCTGATAGGGGGTGACCCGCATAATGAACGTCTATATTTTTTTGTGAAAACCAATTTTTTTCAAATGGAATAATACTAATTAGTTTTTTACAACATTGCTGTAATATTTTAGTTCGCGACTCTTTCCAGGCCCAAACTTGGGGAAGTATAAAATATGTTACATCAAAATTTAAGGCACTTAATTTTTTTGCTAACCTCAAATTGAAACCAGGATAATCAATTAGTATAACCTTGCTGGGATTTATTTTCTTTATCTCTTCCACCGTGCTATCAAATATTTTTTTAATTCTTGAATAGTGCTTAATAACTTCAAAAATACCAATGACATTTAAGTTTCTAATATGGTCTGTAAGCTGCAAACCCGCACTCTCCATTCTGTTACCTCCAATACCAAAAAATTGGGCTTCCGGGTTGATTTCTTTAATGGATGCTATTAGTTTTGCGCCATGTAGGTCGCCAGAGTCTTCACCAGAAACAATAAAAATTTTTTCTTTACCCATTTAAAAATATTTTGTTTTCTATTTGCAACGCAATTTCTAATGCTTTTGCTCCAGCTTTTCCACTAACATTTGGTTCAGACCTTGTATTTATACAATAAACAAAGTCATTAACCTCTTCTAGCAAAGCATCCTTATTTTCTGGAACAAACTTTTCATAATATAATTCTTTTGTCCCAGAATTAGTTTCTACCTCGCGGGGCTTTAGCTTTTTAGAAAACATATTATGATTTTCTAGGCCATATAGTTCAATTTGAGGAATCATTAAGTCTGTGACACTATAAAAATTTTTTTGATATGTTCGTATTTTTCGAACGTAGTTTTGAGCAATTCGGCTTGATTTTAAATTAGCTACAACACCATTTTTAAACTTGATATGTGCATGAGCTAGGTCAATAGTTTCACTCATCATTTTTGCCCCACTTGCTTGAACACTTTCTATAGGACTATCAACCATTTCTAAAATTAAGTCTATATCATGAACCATCAAATCAAGCACAACAGGCACCTCAGTTCCCCTGGCTTGAAAAGGAGCCAGTCTTTCAATTTCGATGTAATGTGGATTTTCAACCAACTCTTTAAGCTTATTAATAGTTGGATTAAATCTTTCAATATGACCAACCTGAATAATGCATTTATTTTTTTTTGCAAGATCAATAAGTGATTCAGCTTCTTTAACTGTGTTAGTTATAGGTTTTTCAATAAAAACATCTTTCTTATGATTCAAAAATTCTTTGGCAATATTAAAATGAGTATTCGTAGGAGTAACTATGTGTACACCATCGCACAAGGAAATTAGCTGTTCAAGGCTTTGGAGGGGTTCAACAGAAAATTCACCACATACATTCCTAAGAGATTCTTTATTTACATCAAAAACACCAACAAACTCAACACCACTATGCTGCGATAGATGTTTTATGTGATGTCTTCCAAGATGGCCTGCGCCAACAACGCCAATTTTAGGTTTATTATCGCTCATTGTCCTTTAATGAAGTATGCAATATCTCCTTCTTGCATAATATAGTCTCTTCCAACCATTTTCACCAAGCCCATTGTCTTTAATTCATTAATTTTTTCTTTATTATTAATTGCGTCTTTGTAGGTAAAAATTTCTGCTTTTATAAATTTTGTTGAAAAATCTGTATGTATTTCACCGGCGGCTTCAACGGCCTGAGAACCTTTTTTCATAGTCCAAGCCCTAACCTCTTTTTCACCACATGTAAAGAAAGTTTCTAACCCTAAAGTGTTGTAAGCCTCTTTGATTAAAGTGTCAAGACCGCTTTCTTTTATACCATAGTCTTCAAGGATTATTTTTTTTTCTTCTTCATCAAATTCAGCCATTTCTGATTCCAGCTTTCCATTAATTTTAATTAATGAAGACTTATTTTTTTTTGCTATTTCAAGCGCACCTTGGTAAAGGTCAGCGCTATCCGTGTTTTCATCAATATTAGCTACATATATCATTGGTTTATCTGTTAATAGAAATAAATTTTTAATAACAGGGTTTTCTTTTGAGTTCCTTTCAAAAGATCTAGCTGCCAAACCCTTGTTCATATGGTTTAAAAGGTTGGTTAATACTTCTTCAGCAAGTCGCCCTTCTGGCTTATTAGCCTTTATAAGCTTGACATTTTTTTCAAGACTTCTTTCCACTGTTTTGATATCTGCTAAAATTAATTCTGTATTAATGATTTCCATATCATCTAAGGGGTCAACCCTATTTTCAACATGCGTAATATTGTTATCATTAAAAAAACGAACAACCTGTATGATTACGTTTACAGATCTTATTTGAGATAGAAATTGATTTCCTAAACCTTCCCCTTGGTGTGCATTTTTTACCAAGCCCGCTATATCAATAAACTCAACGGTATTATGAATTGTTTTTTCAGGGTTAAAAATCTTGGTAAGGCTATTAAGTCTTTCATCTGGAACTTCAACAATTCCAGTATTAGGCTCTATAGTACAAAATGGATAATTTTCTGCAGCAATATTATTTTTGCTCAATGCATTAAAAAGGGTTGATTTACCCACATTTGGCAGTCCTACAAATCCACAGTTTAAATTCATTGTGAGAATATAATACTTAATTGGATGAGTATTTATTAAATTGAATTCCAATGGAAAATAAGTGGGCAATTATATTAGGGTGTTCAACTGGACACGGCGCAGCAACAGCTAGACAGTTAGCTTCTGAAGGGTATGGTATTATTGGTTTTCATCTGGACAGAGGTTCAATTAAAAAAGATGCATTAAAGCTTCAAGAAGAAATTTCACTTATGAACAATAAAAGAGTAAAATTTTGGAATGCAAACGCTGCAGATAAAGAAGTTATGTTTGAAAGAATGACAGATATTAAGGCTTTAGTAAGCAATGGTGAAGTTAAGCTTTTAATGCATTCTATTGCGTTTGGAAGTACTACCAATTTTTTTAATCCCACCCCAGTTAGAAAAAGGCAAATGGATATGACTCAGCATGTTATGGCACATTGTTTAATATACTGGACCCAAGCTTTGTTAGAAGAAGGATTATTAAAGACAGGTTCTAGAGTCCTTGGATTGACAAGCGAGGGAAGCTATAAAGCAATGGAGGGGTATGGACCTGTTGGGGTTGCCAAAGCTTCTCTAGAGGCAGTAGTTAGACAAATTGGGTGGGAATTAGGCGGACAAGGAATCACAGCAAACACAATTCAAGCCGGAATAACTCCAACAAGAGCATTAACAAAAATCTCTAAAGATTGGGAAGGTTGGGTAGAAAGAACTAAAGAAAGAAACCCTATGAAAAGAGTGACCACGCCTGAAGATGTAGCCGGTTTAGTTTCACTTTTATTAAACGATAAAGCAAATTTTATTAATTGTTCTACAATTTTTTGCGATGGCGGAGAGCACCGCGCTCTTTGAAAATATTATTTTTTTCTAAAAATTTCGGAAGTCAAAAGAACCAAACCCCTTTTAAATAGGGATAGTCCGTTAGCTATTAATTGCAAACCATTTGTAGCCTTTGTTGCTTTTTTCTTTTTTATATCCCTTTGAATTTTTTTGATATTTTTAATCATGAAATCCCGCTTGTTCCTACAAAGCCAAAATCATCCAACCCTATTATATGAATTAGCTCAATCCATAAGTCTTTAGGGTTTGACTTAAAAACAGAATCACTATATTCCTGAATTAGCCAATCACCATTTTTAATCTCATCTTGGAGTTGATTTTTCTCCCAAGCGGCATGACCAAAAATTAGCTTGGTATTTTCAGGAGTTTTTTCATTAAATAATATTTCCTGAATAAGATCTAAATCTGTAGATAATTCAATTTTTTCAGAAAAATCATCCGATTTTCCCGTGTTTTTTTGAACAATACATGCTTCATTTAAACGTACAGGGCCCCCAAAAAAAATTTTTTCGGACTCTTTTAAAATATCTTCAAATATTTTATTTTTAATTCCAGTTCCAACAATTTTCATTTGGCTAATTGGTTTATTAATAATGATACCAATAGTTCCATTTTTATCATCTTCACAAAGAAAAATAACACTTTTAGCAAAATATGGGTCAACCATGTTTGGCATCGATATAAGTAGTTTATTTTTAAGACTTTTCATTTTTTATTTAATAAAACATAAATCCTTTTTTGAATCATATCCAGAGTTAAGTAAGTTATAAGTCAATTTTTTTGAAAAAAATATGAAAAATAAGCTAAAAATACGCGGAGCAAGACAGCACAATCTAAAAGATGTCAATGTAGATATTGAAAAAAATAAACTAGTAGTTATAACGGGGCCTTCTGGTTCGGGCAAGTCTTCATTAGCTTTTGATACAATTTATGCTGAAGGTCAAAGAAGATATGTAGAATCTTTATCAGCTTATGCGAGACAATTCCTAGATCTTATGGAAAAACCAGATGTTGATACAATTGAAGGGTTGTCCCCTGCTATATCTATCGAGCAAAAGACAGGATCGCGCAACCCAAGATCTACTGTTGGAACAATTACAGAAATCCATGATTATTTAAGATTGCTTTATGCCAGCATTGGTCAGCCTCACTGTTGGGAGTGTTCAAGGCCTATATCTAGACAATCTCCTGAGCAGATAGTTGAACAGATTTTAAAATCCCATAAAAATGAAAAAGCATATATTCTATCTCCAGTTGTTCAGGGAAGAAAAGGAGAACATAAAACAGTATTTGAAGACTTAAAAAAGAAAGGCTTTTTAAGAGCAAGGGTAGATAGCCAAATTTTATCATTAAGAAAAGTTCCAAGTCTAGAAAAAAACAAAAAACACGATATAGACGTTCTTATAGATAGGGTTTTGGTAGCCAAGGACATACAGTCAAGGTTGCTTGAGTCCGTAGAGTTGGCGCTAAGAATGGGTAATGGAATTTGTATAATAAATATTAATAATAAAGAAGATTATTTATTTAGTGAGCATTTTGCATGTGCTTATCATCCATATGTAATGATGACAGATTTAACACCAAGAATGTTTTCGTTCAACTCGCCTTATGGCGCATGTCAACAATGTGACGGGTTGGGGTACATAACAGAAATTGATCCAAACCTTGTAGTACCAAATACAAAAAAGTCTCTTATTCAAGAAGCAATCAAGCCAATCGGGAGTCAGCCAAAAGGATTTCATGGAAGCAAATTAAGAGCTCTTGCCCGAGAATTTGACTTATCATTTTCAAAACCATGGAATAGGCTTTCAAAAGAAGTTAGAACAATTTTATTGTACGGTTTGAGTGGAAAAAAAATCAATGTCGACTATAATAGTTCAAATTTTTCTGGTACATATAAAGGAAAGTGGGAAGGAATCATTCCTGAGCTACAGCGAAGATATAAACAAACCCAGTCATACGGTATCAGAAGATGGATTGAAAGTTTTATGAGTACAAGAGAGTGTGATGCTTGCAAAGGAAAAAGGCTTAAAGATTCATCATTAAATGTTAAAGTAGACTCTGTTAATATTGGCGAGGTTTGCTCCAAAAATATTTCCGAAACCCTAAGCTTTTTTGAAACACTGGAATTATCTAAAAATCAAAAAGAAATAGCTGGGGGAATTTTAAATGAAATTAAAAAAAGACTTAGCTTTTTAGTTAATGTTGGCTTGAACTATCTAACTCTTGACAGAGCCTCTAGAACCTTGTCTGGTGGAGAGGCACAGAGAATTAGGCTTGCTTCTCAGGTTGGATCGCAACTTACTGGAGTGTTATATGTCCTTGACGAGCCATCAATAGGCTTACATCCCAGAGATAATGACCGACTGCTAGAAACCTTAAAATCATTAAAAGAAATTGGTAATACGGTAATAGTAGTTGAGCATGATTTAGATACTATTGAGTCAGCAGACCAAATTATTGATATGGGACCAAGAGCAGGGTTTCATGGAGGGGAAGTGGTTTTTTCAGGGACATTAAACGAGATTGCTAAAAATAAAAAGAGCCTTACTGGTAGCTATTTGTCAGGGGAGAAATTTATATCACTACCGAACTATAGAACTCCAACTTTTGATCATTTTTCAATTATTGGAGCTTCAGGAAATAATCTTAAAAACTTAGATGTAAGCTTTCCATATGAAAGACTTATTGCAATTACAGGGGTTTCGGGTAGCGGGAAAAGCTCTCTTATTAATCAGACACTATACCCAGCCTTATCAAACATGGTAAACTTTGGCGTAAAAGAAATGCTTCCGTTTAAAAACCTTGTGAGAACTGACAAGATAGAAAGGGTAATTAATGTTGACCAAAAGCCAATCGGTAAAACACCCAGGTCTAACCCTGCTACATATACTGGAATTTTTACACATATTAGAGATTTATTTGCACAAACTAGAGAAGCAAAAATTAGGGGTTATAAAATTGGAAGATTTTCCTTTAATGTAAAAGGCGGAAGATGTGAATCTTGCCAGGGAGCAGGAATTATTAAAATTGAAATGAATTTTTTGCCTGATGTTTATGTTAATTGTGACGACTGTAATGGTAAAAGATATAATAAAGAAACTTTACAGATTGAATATAAAAATAAAAATATTGATGACATACTTAACATGTCAGTAGAAGAGGCTAGAATGTTCTTTAAAAACATTATGCCAATTAAAAAAAGATTAGACACTCTTCACGACGTAGGTTTAGGCTATATTAAATTAGGGCAACAGGCAACAACGCTATCTGGAGGGGAAGCGCAAAGAGTTAAGCTTTCCACCGAGCTTTCAAAAACCAGTACAAAAAATACAGTCTACTTTCTTGATGAGCCTACTACAGGATTGCATGTGGATGATATCCAGATGTTGCTATCTGTTCTACAAAAGCTTGTTGACCAAGGCAATACCGTTATTGTCATTGAACATAACTTGGATGTGATAAAATGTGCAGATTGGATAATAGATTTGGGCCCTGAAGGAGGAGAGGGTGGAGGAAAAATCGTTGCGCAAGGCACAGTTGAAGAGATATCAACAAATAAAACTACAATTACGGGAAAGTTTTTAAAAAAAGTTATTAAATAATTTTTTGGATAACGGCCATTCCCTATTTATCTTAGTATATTGTGACTGATGAACAAAAAATAGTAATCTCTTCAAATGAAGAAAAAAATTTTGATAAACAAATAAGACCAAATCACTTTGAAGATTTCATTGGACAAACAGATATTGTTGAATCTCTAAAGACTTATATCACCGCAGCAAAACAAAGAGAAGAAGCTTTAGATCATATACTGTTGTATGGTCCTCCCGGTCTAGGAAAAACTACCCTTTCAAATATTATTGCAACGGAGCTAGAAAAAGGCTTTTTATCGACTTCTGGTCCGGTTATATCAATTCCAGGCGACCTTTCTGGAATGTTGACCAATCTTCAAAATAGAGATGTTTTTTTTATAGACGAAATTCATAGAGTTAATACCACCGTTGAGGAATATCTTTATTCTGCTATGGAGGATTTTAAAATTGATATTTTAATTGATTCAGGGCCAAACGCAAGAACTGTAAGGATTGACTTAGAGCCGTTTACATTAGTTGGAGCGACTACCAGACTTGGTAATATATCAACTCCAATGAGAGATAGATTTGGAGCTATTTTTCGACTAGACTTTTATCATCAAAAAGAAATTTTCGAGATACTGAAAAGAACAGCATCAATTCTAGATATGAGTATTAATGATGAGGCTTTAACAGAAATTGCAGGAAGATCAAGAGGTACACCCAGAATAGCAAATAGAGTTTTAAAAAGGGTGAGAGATTTTGCACAGGTAAAAAATATTTCAGAGATTGGACTTGAAGATGCTAAAAGTTCACTTGATAGCATTGGAATAGATAAAAATGGCTTAGAAAGCATGGATAGAAAAATTTTAAAAAACCTCATTATTAATTATAAAGGTGGACCAACAGGAGGAAAATCATTAGCAATTTCAATTAATGAGGACATCCAAACAATTGAAGATGTTTATGAACCATATTTGATTAAAGAAGGTTTTATTGAAAGAACTTCAAGGGGAAGAGTAGCAACAGATAAAGCATACGCTTTATTTGATTTAAAAAAATAAGGAGAATGAAATAGAGGTATGATAGAAAAAAAGAAAAAATATAAATTGAGCGATTTTAGATATCAACTTCCTAAAAAATTCATTGCACAGAAGCCTAAGCTGAAAAGAGAGACGGCTAAGATGATGGTTTTGAATAGAGAGGAACAGAAAGTAAAACATAAAAAATTTTCTGATATCACTGACTATTTTCAAAAAAATGATTTATTAATTCTTAACAATACAAAAGTTTTTCCTGCAAAACTTTTTGCAACTAAAGACAGGACTGATGCAAAAGTTGAAATCTTCCTTTTAAGAGAGTTAGGTGATCGGCTTTGGGAGGTTCTTGTAAAACCTGCTAGGAAGGTACGAATTGGTAATAAGTTAATTTTGTCAGATGGACTTTTTTGTGATGTTATTGACAATACAGTTTCTGGTGGAAGAGTTGTCCGTTTTGAATTTGATAAAGGGAATTTTGACGATATTCTTGACAAAATTGGTCATCCGCCATTACCTCCATATATTGAAAGACCGGCAACACCAAAAGATAAAGAAAGATATCAAACGGTTTATGCTGAAAAGAGGGGTGCGGTAGCTGCTCCGATTGCAGGATTGCATTTCACGCCGCAAATTCTTAAAAAGCTTGAAAAAAAGGGAGTAAATATTTACTTCATCACTTTACACATTGGG
>CBFHKL010000013.1:0-21377 GCA_965656415.1 uncultured bacterium | reverse complement strand
TTTGTTGAAAATTTTTTCAATTATCTTTTGCATGCCAAAAAGCTAAACCTATAAATACATACTGAAAAGGGAGTCTTCCCCATGCTAATTCTTTAGAAATCCCCATTACTTCTCCATCTGAAACAGCTAAATATAAATTTGCAGGAAAAACAGTAATCATGACAAAAATGATACCCCAACCAGCTACAAATCGAGTTTTAGGATTTATTAATAAAAATCCAAATAATAACTCAAAAAAACCGCTAATATAAACCGCTAAGTAATGATGGGGAAATGTTGGAGGCATTATCTGCAAAAACCATTCAGGTTCAATAAAATGTTTTACACCAACATTCATATAAAAACATGACATTATTAAAATAGTTATAAATTTTAAATTAATTTTCATACTGAAATTGAACCTTTTCTGAATTCAGATTTTGCAAGCTTAACATTAACTAAAACAGGAAAGCCAAGCTTGGCATCTTCTTTTGCCTGCTTTAAAGTCTCAAATAATGATTCATGATCTTCAACATAATAACCCTTTCCTCCATATCCTTCAGCAACTTTTTCATAAGAATTAAATGCTAATTCAGTTCCAATATTACTACCTAACATCTGTTTTTGTTCGCGAGCAATTTGTTGCCATGATGCATCATTACCAATAATAGCAATTACTGGAAGCTTATGCCTGCACAAAGTATCAAACTCCGCTAAACTATATGCACTTGCACCATCGCCATAAAAAATCCATACTTCTTTATTCGGAAACGAAGATTTTGCACCAATTGCAAACCCTCCTCCAACACCTAAAGTTCCAAACGGTCCTGGATCTAGCCATCCTAATGCTTTTCTAGGTCTAACAGTATAGGACGCTGTTCCAACAAAATCTCCACCATCCGCAACTAAAATACTATTTTCGTCTATCAGTTTATCTATGGTTTTACATAAAAATACAGGATTTATAAAATCAGTTTTAGTTTCTGAAAACTGTTGAATTTCCTCTTCTCTTTTATTTTCAAGAACAGAAAGTTCATCAATCCATTTTTGACAAGAAGGAGGATTAATTATTTTTCCTATTTCATGCATAATTTGAGTCGGATCAGCATGAATTCCAATATCTGGTTTTTTATTTTTATTTAAATCTTTCTTAGACTTATTAATGGATATTAAGGTTGCATCTTTATTGATTGAGAATCCATATCCTAGTCTAAAATCTAACGGAACACCAAGCGTCACTACAACATCTGCATTCTTTAAAGCATGTTTTCTATTATGTCTAAAAAAATACTTATCATTCGAACCAAAACAACCTCTGGCCATTCCTGATGTATAAACAGGCGCAGATAATTTGTCTATACTTTTTAAACACATTGATAAAAAATCTTTATTCTGGGTTACTTGATTCCCTAAAAGGAAAACGGGTCTTTTCGATTTTACAATAGCCAATGCAGCTTTATCAATCTTATGTTGATCTAGTTTAAATTTTTTAACAGGTTTTACTTTAATTGACGATTTTTTTGATGAAAATAAATCATTCAAATGTCTATTAACATACCAATGGGCAATTTTTCCAAAAAGACCACTTTTAGGAAGCTGATTTATAAACTCTTTCCTGATATCTTCTTCTGGATAAAGTAAATCAATTGGTAGCTCTACAAATACAGGCCCTGGTACACCTGAAATAGCAGTATTTATGGCATTAGCCAGTGTAGGTATAACATCTCTAACTTTTTTAACGCTAACAGCCGATTTTACATATGTCTTTAATAGTGAAATTTGATCAATATCTTGTAATGACCCTTTTCCTTTTAACAATGTTGCAGCCGCACCTCCAATTAATAAAATTGGCGATTGTGCCATCTGTGCATTTTTAATTGCAGTAACAGTATTTGTTACTCCAGGCCCTGCTGTAACAATAGCAACGCCAATAGATTCAGTCAATCTAGAAACTGCATCTGCAGCAAAGACAGCTGATACTTCATCTCTAACTTGAATGATATCAATATTTTCTTTTTCGCATCCAACAAGAATTGGAGAAATATGTCCGCCACATAAGGTAAAAACTGAAGAAATATTTTTCTGCTTAAAAAAAGAACCTATATCTAGGCCAACATGTTGCATATCTGAACTCATTCTTAATTCTTAATCGATGCCACTTCAGTGGATTCTGTATTTGATAGAATAGATAAATATTGCGACTCATCAGCAAAAATTTCAAGTGCTTTTAAAACTACCATATCGTCCTGAAGATATAGATTATATCTTCCTTCATATCCGTCATAGTAAAAGGCGAATTCTCCATGAATCATGCGCTGAATAATCTCTTTCTCATCTTCAAACATTGTAGACTGAGTTTTTTCAATTTGCTTTTCAATAACACTGAAAGCATTATTAATAAATAAGTTTTTTTCTTCTTTCTTAGAAAGCTTTTCTTTTGCTTGCTTTAAATCTTCTTGACCATCTACATATCCACTAATATCATTTTCATCGATAAATGTCTTAAAATTTTCCATCAATTTGTCATCATTAAGCACTTCTTCAATTGATGCATACTGGTCATTATTCTGTTGAACAAATTTAAAATAGGCACCACTTCTCAAAATAGATGCTGCTAAAGGATATGACCCTTCATCCTTAATTATTAGGTCTGGAGTAATACCGCCTCCTCCAACAACAGTTCTTCCTGCCATTGTTTGAAATAGTGAATCAGCAGTAGCAGCAGAATCTGCAATTAAATCATCATCAATAAACTCTCTTTTTTGTAACGACCTTCCACTAGGAATATAATATTTTGAATTTGTAATTTTTAAAGCTGTTTCTTGATTTATACCAATAACAGTTTGAACTAAACCTTTTCCAAAAGATTGACTGCCTAAAACAACAGCACGATCATAATCTTGTAATACTCCAGCAACAATTTCGCTAGCAGAAGCACTTGCACCATTAATTAGAACTGCCATATTAATTGATTCAGGAATAAGAGCATTATTTAATGTTTTATAGCTTTTAATACTTTTTCCAGCTCTACCTTTAGTAGAAACAATATCTAAATTTTTAGGGAGTATTAAGTCTAATAAATCCAAAGATGATGATAACAATCCTCCTGGATTGTCTCTCAAATCAATAATTACACTGCTTGCACCTTCCTGCATAAGACTAATTAATGCATTTTTTGTCTCATTTGGAGTGTTTACTGAGAAATTAGTAATTCGAAGATAGCCAACATCATCATTAACCATTCCATAAAATGGGATATCTTTAATGGTAATTACGTCCCTAATAATTGGATAGTCCTGTACTTCTCCAGTGTTTGGTTTCTTAATTGTAAGAATTACTTCTGTACCAGCTATACCTCTAATTTTACTAGTAGCATCTTTCAATTCAAGTCCTAAAGTTGGCTCTCCATCAATATTCATAATTGCATCTCCAGTATATATTCCTGACCTGGAGGCTGGTGAGCCTTCAATTGGACTAACAACAGTTAATTGGTCTTCATACATATAAATTTCGAGACCAACTCCACTAAATTCGCCTTCTGTTTTTAACGACAAATCTTCAAGATCTTTTTGTTGATAATATTCTGTATATGGATCAAAATTTGAAAGCATTGAATCGATGATTCTGGTAGTTAATTCAGTCACATCTAGCTCATGAATATATTCAGTTAATAAATATTTATAAACTGTCATGATTTGTTGTTGAGAGCGAGCAATCTCTCTATAAATATCCATTTGCTGAGTTCTTACATAGCTAAAAGAAATAACAGCTAACACTAATAGTGTATAAAAATATGATTTAAACGATCTCATAATTCAAGTTTTGATTTTAAATGACTCCAAATTTCAGCTCTAACTTCTTCAATTGACTGTTCACCGTTAATCAAAATAACTCTTCCAGGTTCAGTTTCATGTAATTTTAAGTATTGATCCCTTACTCTTTGTTGAAACTCATTTCCTTCTTTTTCAATTCTATCTCTCTCAAATCTCATTCTTGAATTAGCTACTTCGACTGAAATATCAATAAAAAAAGTTAAATCAGGTTTTAAAGTGTAAGTACCAAACTCATTGATACTTTCTAATGATTTGACACTCAACCCTCTTCCACCGCCTTGATAGGCTAAGGTTGAATCTGCATATCTATCTGCTACAACCCATGTTCCATTTATTACCTGTGGCAAAACGACCTTATCAGTTAATTGAGCTCGGCTAGCAATCATAAGCAATGCTTCAGCTCTATCTGACATTGATTCTTCTGCATGTAATAATAATTTTCTTATTGATTCAGAAATTGGGTCTCCTCCAGGCTCTCTTACAAGCTTTGCTGAAAGACCAGCTTCTACTAAATCATCAATAATAAATTCTGCTTGGGTAGTTTTTCCACAACCATCGATACCTTCGACTGTTATAAACTTTCCGCTAGAAATTGATTCTGTCATCATCTTTACCTATCATTATCACTATTTCACCTTTTACTTTTGATTTAGAGAAATACTTAATTACATCTGTTAAATTACCTCTAATAACTTCTTCATACAACTTAGTTAATTCTCTACCAACTACTACAGATCTATTTCCAAGGTGTTCCAATAACTGGTTTAATGTTTTTTCTAGCCTGTATGGACTTTCAAAAAGTATGACAGTGTTCTCAATGTTCTTAAGTAGTTCTATTTTTTTTAATCTTCCTTTTTTTTGAGGTAAAAAACCAAAAAAAGTGAATGAGTCTGATGGTAATCCAGAAACACTCATTGCAGCAGTTATTGCTGAAACTCCTGGAATTGGAACAATAACGATGTCATGCTTAATACAATCTCTTATGAGGCCATACCCTGGATCACTAATTGTGGGAGTACCTGCATCTGAAATAAGCGCTAAATCTTTTCCTTCAAGCAATAAATCAATAATCTTTTTAATTTCATTATCGTTACTATGCTCATGATAGCTTATCATTTTGGTTTCAATTTTATGAGCATCTAATAATTTTTTTGAGTTTCTTGTATCTTCAGCAAGAATTATATCAACGCTTTGAAGAGTTGATATTGCTCTTAGAGTTACATCTTCTAAATTGCCTATTGGAGTCCCAACGACAAACAACTGACCTGTATTAGACATTACGATAATTTGTTTAGAGCTCTTCTAAAACAGTCCATACCGAAATTTATATCATCTTTGGTAACATTTAAATGTGGCCTAAATCTTATAGAATAGTTTCCTGAACCAAGCAGTATTGAGCCTTCATCCATTAAATGGTTAGCTAATTGATCTCTTTTATCGCCAGATGGTAAATCAAAAGCACAATACAATCCTCTTCCTCTAGCATTTGAAACTAAAGAAGGGAACTCTTCTTGAAGATTATTAAGACTTTGCTGTAAAAATTTACCTGTTTTAGCTGCTTTTTCTACTAAATTTTCTTTCTCTATAAGCTCAAGATAAATTGTTAATCTTACCATATCTACCAAGCTTCCGCCCCAGGTAGAATTAATTCTTGATGACTCACGAAAAACATTTCCATCTACTTCATCAAATCTAGTACTAGCAGCAACACCGCAGACTTGAGTTTTTTTACCAAATGAAATAATGTCTGGCTTAGCTAAAAGACCATCACCGCATTTACATTCGCTTGATGAGCAATCAACATTTGAAAAATGTTGATGGGCCCACATTTTTCCAGTTACACCAACACCTGTTTGAACTTCATCGTAAATAAGGATAATATCATTTTCATCAGCAATTTCTCTTAAAGACTGCATAAACTTACATCTAAAATGGTTATCCCCTCCTTCACCCTGAATTGGCTCAATAATAATAGAAGCAATATTGTCAGGATTAGCAGCAATAGCATCTTTAATCTCAGAAATTGCTTTCTTTTCTAATTCTATAATATGTTCAAGATTTTGCTCCATTGGAAAAGTGATTTTTGGATTGGTAACTCTTGGCCAATCAAACTTTGGAAAATACATTGTTTTGCGTTTATCAGGAGAATCAGTTAAAGACATTGTATAACCAGTTCTGCCATGAAAACATTGTTTAAAATGTATTACTTTTTCTCCTTTAGCAGAACATCCTTTAGCTAAATTTTTTCTTCTTTTCCAATCAAATGCTGCTTTAAGCGCATTTTCAACAGCTAATCCACCGCCTTCAATAAAGAAAGCTAAAGGAAGATAATCTGGCTGTGCTACTCTCTTAAACGTATGAACAAATTCAGCCATTTCTTGAGAATAAACATCTGAATTAGTCGGTTTATTAATTGCAGCAATCTTTAATCTATCTGCCTGCTCTAGAACATATGGATGGTTATATCCAACTGATAATGATGCAAACATTGAAAATAAATCTAAATATTCTTTACCACTAACCTTATCAACCAACCATGATCCATGAGATTTTTCTAGATCAATAATAGGTGACATACCATCAGCTAAAATACTTTCACCGATGACATTTCTTATATCAGATTTTTTCATTTAGATACTCCTATTTTTCACGGTTTTTGAAGGACCAAAAACCTAAAACGATAATAATAAATAATAAAACATAAAAGGTTGCATAGTTATAGTCTGGAGAAGAATAATCAATTAAGTCATTAAACCTTCCAATAAGTAATGATATTCTTCCCATTACCGCAAATCCAAACGAAGCACCAAAGCTAACCATTAAAAAGTAAATACCTAAA
The DNA here is from genome assembly GCA_965656415.1 of uncultured bacterium. GTDB lineage: Bacteria > Fidelibacterota > Marinisomatia > Marinisomatales > Marinisomataceae > Marinisoma. The sequence continues at coordinate 14,726 of CBFHKL010000013.1, read as the reverse complement.
CGTGTGAACCTACCAAAGTTTCCTGTCTGTTCTTTTGAGAAATAGAAATACATCAATGAGCTTATAGTACCAATTACTAAGACAATATTATTAAAAACACTATCACCGCCAAGACTGAAAAAAGGAAGACTTCCACTAAAAAGATCAACTGAACTTGCTTTGACCTGGTTAAGAACATTAGAATTTAAATAACCAAAAGCCTTAAGACCTGCAGCAATAGCAACTGTGTAAGCAATACCCCATCTTGCCATCCAATTAAACTGCTGAAAGACGCTTAAAAGCATCATTAATCCTAGAATTAAAGGAAACAGATAAAGAATATTGAATTCATGATTAAAGTCAAATTCTAATCCAGTAAATGATAGAGGACCATCCTTCGGAAAGAGCCTTCCAAAAAGATTTGGGTATATTTGAGTCCAAAAACTTATTGCAGCTACATATGCAGCCGAAACTCCAACAAAAACATGTTCTGCTATTTTATAAAATGGATTATCTTTATATAGATAAGAGAAGATACCTAGCGTTAAAAACGCTGCAATCCATGCACCTAATATAGCTGAAAAATCCATTAATACTTCCTATCTCTTCTTTGTTTAATAAAGAATGCTAAGTTTCCAAAAACAATAAAAATTACAATAACAATATGAGCAAAAGATTGAGCAGCCATTCCTTGAATAGCAATTCCAGGAACTGCAATTAATTTTTCGTACTCTGCTGCGCCAGGCATTCCTGCTAACAAACCAATCAACTGTCCAGTTTGAACATATGGAATAACCTCATTTACTTGAACTGAAGTTGTACCTGATGACATAGGAACTCCTGTTGGATCTCCACCATATTTTACCCATTCGAAGGTTCCTGGATAACCAGCAGAACCACTATAGATGTATGCAAAATCATTTAAATTTTTAATATCATCCATCATTTCTATATCATCAATAAATCTTCCTTTTGAATCTACTGTGTAAACTTTTCTAAGATCACTTGCTAATCCTTTAATTACAGCCTCTGCACCAGGACGATAACCTAATAGTATATAGTCTTCGTACTCTTTAATGTTAAAGGTTGATTTATTGTCCGGATTAACCTCATCAGTTATCTCTTCAAGAGCATCAAGCGCCATATAAATTCCATCTGGCCATAGGCATGAAATATAAATTGTATTTCCATTTCTGAGCAGATGTCTCAAAACACCTACATTCATTGGATGAATTTCAGGTCTTGTGCTCGGACCATAGTCAAAAGAAACTAATACTTTAGAATTTTTAGGAATACTTTCAATACCTTCATAAAATTTTACAGTAGTTGGGGTCTCTCTAACTGGTAAACTTATCGGAGTAAGCAGTGGAATTAGTACAGCTAAACCAATAAGAATAAATATAAATCTTCTATCAACTGCTCCAAGCTTTAAAATAATATCTTCTAAAAACTTCATTACTCTCCTAAATAAGATTTTTCTAAACCAAATATATACCTAAGGCTTGTTGCGACAATTCCAAGCCCAATACCAATTAAAATAGCTCTTGAACCTGCTAAATTTGGAACCAAATAAATCCATTCCTGTAATGCAGGCAAATAGAAAATTGCAGGCTGATCTATCGGCCAACCCATTGTGAAACCTAATCCAGTAATTAAACCAAAACTTCCAAGCACCCAACCTAAAGCCATGTTACGGTTTCTTGTATATGCATTTACACCAAAACCTACAGAAAATGCAATGATGTACATTATTAACCATGAAGAGATTAAACTTCCCACAGGAACTCTTCCTAACATTATAATAATACCTGCAATCAAGAGTAGTGACGCTTCAAGATTTCTAGCTCTAAATGCTCTAAATGATGCTGAAGCAACGAAGAAAGCAAGTAAAGCGAACATAGTAGCAGACAAAGGTGAAAAGATGTATTTAAACATCCATTGAAATAAACTTCCATCGGTTTGAACATGAGCTCCCCAGTCAACTGGTCTCACAGTATCAGAAGAATTCATAGCTACAACAGCTTCTTCAGCTGCCTGCTGGCTAAAATACACATCTTCGCCAACAAAGAAAGCTCCTCTGATAAAAAATCCGATAATAAAAGCAAAGAAGAATGATGCAATTGCTATTGCACTATATTGCCATTCTGACTGCTGTTTTAGAACTTTAATAAATTGAAGCTTTAATAAATTTAAAGCTCCCAAGAAAACAGCAAATGCTGCAATGATATCAAAAAACTGAGTTGCGTCATCATTAGCAAAAGTTTCAATTGTTTCATTATCAATAAACCAGGCGCTTAATGTAAGCGCTCCAAAAAATGCAACAATTGCTACTGGAATATATCTTTTTAATAACATACTATAAATTCAACAGTGTAATTAAATTAAAATCAGTAAGACCCAAATCAAAAAATGCTCTTGAAACAATAGCTAGCATAATAAATCCTATAAGAAGAACCTTAATAATGTCTTGTGCAGTTATACCGGCAATTAATTCAGGTTCTTTTGACAAATAAGCACTAGCAGCAAAGAACTCTTCACCCATTAGTGTATAGTCACAAGCTGTAACAAAAAATGGAATTTGTGTTTGAGATCCAGTGCCGGCAATTTGAATAGCTCCGATACTATTTCCAGTTTCAGCAAATAGTAATGATTCAGCAAAGAATTTACCCATATAAAGACATGCTGCCGGTTCATCTCTTTGCATAATTCCATTAACGGCTGCTGCATATGCGAACTGATCGTCAGTCACATAATGAACCATATCTTCATTGTACATTTCAGGTCTTCCTTGAGTCATATAGGCCTCTTTAGCTACCTGTCTTGCAGATTGCATAACAATAGCCCTTGCAACAGGAACATCTAATTCAGTTTCGTACTGCGCTGTCATGTTAGCAACATGACCAAGAACAACTACACCGGCAACAGTTTCAACTTCGTTCATATCCATAATACCTGGAACATATAAAATTGGTCTACCCATTTCAGTTGATCTACCAACAGCTTCTTCAACTGCTTTCAATCCTGGAATTGTTCTTAGAAAAATATCTTCAGATGAGCTTTTAGCAAGTCTGACCTCATATAACATTATCATGATAACTGTTAATGTAAAAGCAAACATTGCTGACTTTTCTTCTCTAAAAAAATTGAGAGATTCAGGAAGAGCAGATAACGCTAAGGTAAATAGTAAAATTCCAACTATTCCTACTGCATAAACTTGATATTTATTATTCATTTCTGTCTAATCTTTCTATCTCTTGAATTAAAAATTCTACACTGTGATGATTTTCAAAAATTTCAGCAGCCTTATAATAACCATCAGTTTTGACAAATGCACTAATTATTGGTCCAAAAAAAATCATCGCTTGACTGCTTACAAAATTTAAGGGTTTCATCATTTCTAAAAAAAAGATTGACGGGGTTGTCAATCTTCTTGCAATTACTTCTTCAGCCATTCTTGTTAAAAATACTTTATCATCAATATTTAAAGATTTACTCATCCATTTCTACCATTTCAAGATTTGCTCTAGGAATCAAGAAATTTGTTCCATCAATATTGATTTCAGCAACCCTTACCATTGTTTCGGATTCCATTTTATTAAGTTCTGAAGGAAGAGAAGTTACTGTACCAATTTTACCAAAATTTGGAGAGCGGATAACTCTAACAGTGCTTCCTTCTTGAATTCCTTCAGGCATCTTAGATTCGCTATCATTTTCAGCATTTGAACTTTCTAGAGGAATAACAATCTCAGGTCTAATAACTCCAGCTCGAATTTGAGTTGCTCCATTGATTGAAGCAGCATTACCAACATTATCTTTAAGAAGAGTATGGGTTGCTTCGCTCATTGGAATTGATCCGTATCCTTCAGTAACAATTAAAGCTGTGTTTAATTTTTCCGTACCAGTGATTGCTACGCCTAAATTATATCCTAAAATTGCTTTTAAATCATAATAATTAAACCCTCCAACAACAATGCCTGCCACATTCATACTAAGAGCTTTCTTATATGCTTCAAGACTTAAAAAAGAACCTCCAATTAAAATCTTACCTTTCATGTCTGAAGTGATTTGATCTGCTTTGAGCTCTTCCGATGGGCTGGATGAAACTAAAACTAAATCTCCTCTTTTTTCACCAGCAATACCAAATATTCCTTGAATAAAGGCAGCATTTGAAGATAAAACAATTCCCTCATTTTCAACAACTTCATCAACTTTACCTCTTACGTATGCATCTACTTCTACAGGTATTGGTGCTTCTCTAAGTACCACCCTTCCAGTGCTTTGAGAAATTGATTCAATTGTTCCATCAACTGGACTTTCTACTGATGATTTAAACATTCCAAAAATACCAGAAGTCTCGGCTATCAAGTCACCTTTTTTAACATCTTGCCCCTCTTTAACTTTTAAAGCCTCAACTACATCCTTTGGATCAATATTTAGTATATTGCTCACCTTGAGCATTTGAACATTTCCAGGTAAGTTTGTTGATGCAACTATAGTATCTGGATTAAGTGAATCTCCTTCTTTAACAAGAACATCTCCTTTAAGAGGAAGAATTCTTTCTTTCTTAAAAACTGTTTTCTTTAAAACTTTTAAACCTGGAGTATAAGAATGTGCCATTAAAACAGTTCTCCTTTAGGATATTCATCTACAGCTTTTGACCAATTTAATAGGCTATTAATTCGCTTGCTAGACTCCTTTGAAAGAGTAATTGGGCGATTTCTTCCATCAAAAATTAAGCCAACAACTCCTCCATAAACAACTGATTCAAGAGCTTCTCCTTTACCGGCGCCAACATCGATTCCTCTGGCAGGGTTTATAGAAACCTTTATCTCTTCATATGGATAGTCCATCATTTCTAATGAACCTTCATTAATTTCAATATTTTTTGTAGTACCATCTTTAAACGTTAAAACAACATCTGCCATTTTAGAATTAGGCTTAGCAGCTCCAACAGGTGTAATACATGTACCCAATCTAATTAAACAATCATTATCAAATACCTCTAAAGCAGCTTGGCTTGCGTCTTCTTTTAAATCATCTTTATCAATATTTGCAAGCACACCCAACTGAGGCATCATAAAAATAGAATCAACAGCTAATTGCGTTATGCCTTCTGGCATAAATGAATCAATTAACATTCTAGCAGACTGCTGTCTTCTTGGAGCGTGCGATAGAACTCCTCCAGATCCAACTAATAAATCAAGATCCATCATATTCACTAGCGATTGTCCACTAGAAGACTGTTCAAAAGCATCAGAAATAGTTCTTTCAGACTGAACACCTTTCAGACTTGTTGCGAACTCTTTGTGCTGAATAAAAGACAATCTTAAAGCTTCTCTTGCTATTGCCTGCTCAATTACAAGCTCTTCTAATGACTGCGGCACTGTTGTAGGTCTAATCATTTTATTACCAATTCTATTTGTCAATTCACTTCTATCAATATCAAAGGGAACCCATCGTAAAACATTATCAAGACCTGATTCAGCTAAAACATTACAAATTGAATAACTCATTCCAAGATTAGCGCTTACAGTTCTATTAAATTTTCCTTCAAAGACTGAAAAAATATCAGTGGTTGCTCCGCCAATATCAACTCCAACAACTGAAATGTCTTCTTTTTTAGCAATCATTTCAATTAAAGAACCAACAGCTCCAGGAGTTGGCATAATTGGTGCATCTGTCCAGGACATAAGTTTCTTATACCCTGGAGCTTGTGCCATAACATGCTCCATAAATAAGTCATGAATTTTATCCCTAGATGGCTCAAGATTTTCTTGCTCTAAAACTGGTCTAATATTATCAACAATATCTAAATCAGAAATCTCACCTAAAGTTTCCCTAATAGAGTCTTGTGCTTTATTATTACCAGCATAAATAACTGGAAGTTTATAATTTTGACCTAAACGAGGACGCGGATTAGCAGCAGCTAATATTTCTGCTAGCTCCATCACATGAGTGGTTGTACCACCATCAGTACCTCCAGATAAAAGAATCATATCAGGTCTAAGTTGTCTGATTCTCGTAATTTTTTCATGAGGCAATCTACCATCATTTGAAGCAAGAACATCCATTACAATAGATCCTGCTCCTAAAGCAGCTCTTTCTGCACTTTCGCCTGACATAGATTTTACAACACCTGCAACCATCATTTGTAGGCCACCTCCAGCTGAACTAGTTGAAACATAAATATCCACACCTTCTGATCCATTATCAGGAGTAATGATTTTATCGCCATTTAAAATAGTTCTTCCAGAAAGCTCTTCAACCTCCATCACTGCATTTAATACACCTTTAGTAACATCTTCAAATGGTGCTTCTACAGTTGTTGGAGCTTCACCTCTAAAAGTCAAACGATATCTATCTTCTTTCCATTCTATTAAGATAGCTTTTGTAGTGGTACTACCGCAATCAGTAGCTAAAATTGATTTTATTTTCTTGCTCATAAATAATACGCAATAACATAAAACATTGTTACCGGTGTTGTCAATATTAAAGAGTCTAATCTATCTAACATTCCTCCATGCCCTAAAAGCAACCCAGAAGAATCTTTAACATCAGCCTTTCTTTTAATAAATGATTCAAAACTATCTCCAAAAAATCCTACAATGTTAAATACAAAAACCAAGAAGATTTTATCTTTATTATTAAGGGAGAATTCTGTAAAACTATTCAAAAAATAATTATCACATAGAAAAATAAATAAAACAGAACCAATCAACCCTCCAAATAGTCCTGCATATGTTTTTTTAGGACTTATTTTAGGAAGAATTTTTGGACCACCTAATGTTTTTCCAACAATATATGCCATTGAATCGTTTACCATAACTCCTGCAAATAATAAAAAAGTGAATGGCGTGCTTATTAAACTGTCAATATTTCTTAAATAAATCAATGATATCATACTGCCAAAAATGTATATTAAACCAAATATCAACCAAGCTGTTTTATCTCTAAAATTCTTAATAATTTCAAGAAACTCTTTAAATGCCAGAATAAAACATATGACAACTATAGTATTAAAAATGAAAATATGGTTGAGAATAATGTAAATGACTGAAGGAAAACCAATTAATCCTATCAGAACTCTAGATTGAAGAGATGTCATTTAGCAAAATAATTATTTTTTATTTATATCAAAAGATTAATTGCTTCAGGAATTACTCTTACTGAAGCTTTTTGACTCTCGACTATATCTCCATCAATATTATAAAAACTTTTATGACCAGGATCTATTGAGAAAGAATCAACTTGAATATTTTCTACATAAGGTAGATCAATATGAGTACCTTTATAAACTTTCTGAAAAACTTCAAATACTTGAAACCTATTTACATGTTTACCAACTGTTATTAAATCTATCTTTTTATCTGAAAAACCACCTCTAGGTGCAACAATCATTCCCTTTCCTGTATGCTTACTGTTACATGCGACTATAAATGCGCATTCAAGCAATTTGTGAACTCCGTCTACTTTAATTTCAGCTTTGTGTATTTTTTTCTCTAAAAGTGTTATTATTGAAGCAACATCATATCTAATTGGTCCAAGCATTCTTAATTTTTCAGCTCTAATATTTCCAAATGAAAACATGCCCCAACCTAAAACACTTACGCTTAACCTTGAAAACGAATCAAAATCAACTTGATTGACATCCATTTTCATGATATTGCTACCAATACTTTTTTGAATTGCAGCTTTCACATCTAATAAATCAGTATCATGTGCCACTGAATTACCTGAACCTGTTGGGATAATTCCAATTTTAAAACTTTGAAGATTATTTGAATCTTTTAACCCATTTACAACTTCATTAATAGTGCCATCACCACCAAAAATTACTATTCTATCAAAAACATTTTTGTCAATTTTTGATATATAATCCTTTATATGATTTGGATATTTTGATATAAATAATGATGTATTAAAGTTAGATTCTTCGAAATGATTTTTAGCTTCATAATATACTTTAAGTGATTTCTTTAAACCGCTTACAGGATTGACTATACAGCAAACATTTTTCATTTATAATACTTATTATCACCTAATCGTATTATATCTATTCTAACCTTAACAGTCCCCTGATTTACAAAGTCTAATTTTCTTGCTGCTTTGTACGAAAGATCAATTATTCGACCCTTAACAAATGGCCCTCTATCATTTATGACAAGCTTTATTGATTTTCCATTTTCAAGGTTGGTAACCCTGACTTTAGTACCAAGCGGATATGATTTATGTGCAGCGCTAACTTTATACATGTTAAAAATTTCACCATTAGCTGTTCGTTTTTTATGAAATTTCTTTCCATAGTATGATGCTATGCCAATCTGAGTATTAGGATGATTCTTAATCGACTCTATTTGTTTTCTTGACCACCCAGTTGTGTCGACATAATCCCCGTAAGAAATACTTGAACCGCATGCAATAATTAAAGCTGAAAATATTAATAATATTCTAATCATTTGATAACCTATAATTTATAAGTGGAATTTGAAATGGATCGGTAACAAGCAAAGTGGCCATCCCCGTCAACAATGCGCCACTATCTAACAACTCTTTAACATTTTCATAGGAGGATACACCTCCTGTTGCAATTATTGGTAAATTATAATTTGAAGCAATTAACTTTACTATCCTGAGCGTATTTTCGTAAAGACTGCTCCCGCTTAAACCTCCACCTTCTTTAGAAAAGTTTTTATTAGTTAATCCAACAGAATCTGCTTTTACATATTTTGTGTTACCGATATTAATTGCTGTCTTGGAAATATTTGATAAAATTTCACAAATTTTCAATACTTCTTGATCAGTGCTTTCAGGAGATACTTTTACTATAATAACTCTTGATGAAATTTCTCTAAATTTTAATATTAGATGCTTCAAATTATCTAAATCGTCACTCAGACATTTGCCATCATCAGTATTTGGACAGCTTATATTTATTTCATAAAAAAACTGAGAGAAGTCTAAGGTATTGAGATGACTCTCAATATCTTTAAATACCGAGAAATATTCACTTGATGAATTTCCACCAATGCTTACCCCAATAGGTCTGTTGAATTTTGTTAATTTTTTATTATTAATTAATGGAAGGAAGTTAGCAACTCCTTTTGTAGGCAATCCAAGAGAATTCAATATTGCATAGTTCCCGTTATGTCTTACTTCCTGTATTCTAGGCCTTAGATTGCCCTCAGAAGGCATTTTAAGCACTGTTTTATAAGTTATGCCGCCAATACCAACTAATTGCCACTGAAACAGTGAACTTACATCATCTTTAAAAGAGGCAGAAATAATTGGAGAAGCAAAAGTTAAATCATATAAATTAGTTTCAAGATTCTTTGGAATTTTAAACTTGAAAACATGTTTAAATGGAGTAATCATTAAAAAATGATTTAAGGCATCTCCAAAAATAATTGCTTTCTCTAAATCTTTAGGAATTTTAGCTAGTAAAATAATTACAAACCTTCTTATAGCTCTAAAATTAATGGATAATAAATTAGCTCTTAATTTATTGAGCATTTAAAACCTCTAATCTTTTAGCTGCAATCTTTGCCTGAGATGAACTTGGAAAATTTTCTGCAACATACTCATAGTAATATTTTGCACTATCTGTAAGTGAGACTTCATAATCATAGTACATTCCTAAAAAATATGACGCAATTTTTGATGAATCAGATGATTGATTAATTCGCATAACTTTTTTATAAAGCTCTATTGACTTTAACGGATCAGTATCCTTCAAGTTTTCTGCTTGGGACAAAGTCTTTGATGGTAAATGCTCCATTTCAATATTTTCAAGATCTATTATATATTTCGAAAAATCAGAGTTTGGATAATTTGATAAAATTTTATCTCTATAATTCAAATATTCATCATTATTAATTTTCATATTTATTGTATATAGGGCAAATAATGACTGTTGAAAATAATTACTTGATTGATGTTTAATAATTATTTCTTCAAAATATAATTTTGATTCATCGTACTTTGCGAGATTGAAAGCTAATATTTGGCCAGACAGGAATAAATTTTCTGCTCTTTCAGAGCTTTCAAGCTGTTTCAATTCAGCATCAAGCTTAATTAATGTGTCGACATCATTTCTTCTTTTGTCAATTACCTGTTTAATTGGAGAGTTTGTATTTTGTCTCATAGATTCATTCATAAAAAATTGAACTTTCTCAAAATCAACATTTGGTGAACGAAGATATATTTCTGATAATAAATAGTAAGACTCAATAGCTGTTTGTGTATTTGGATAATCCTTTCCTATTCGATCATAATTTTGAATGGCAAAATCTATTTTACCCCTGTCAAATTCAATTTTTGTAAGCTCTAAGTCTAAGTCTGATTTAATTGAACTAAAGTCTTCATCAATGATTAATTCCTGAATTTTATTTGCTGATTTTTCAAGCTCACCTCTCAAGCGATAAATTTGAACCATTTTTAGGTTAGAATCTTGAATTCTAGTAATTGAAACTGTATTACTTAATACCTTTTGATAGCTTTCGAGTGCTTTATCAAAATCTGTTTTTTGAAAAGAAATTTCAGCAATTTGAAAATAAACCTGTTCTCTTAAAAGCCTATTTTTACTGAGATTTGCTCCCTTATCAAAATTATTAAAGGCAAGCTCTGAATTATCAATGCTTAAATGAATCTCGCCAAGTGAAAGGAATATCTTAGATTTAAATTCATCTGATTCTACTTCTGAAATAAGATTCTCTAAATCATTAATAGCTGGTTGAGGTTTTAGATCTCTCCATTTACACAATGCTAGCCAATATTTAGCTTCTTGACTAAATCCATCTTCTTGAATTAATTGATTAAAAATTGATACTGCACTATCATATTCCCTTCTAAAATAATGCGATTTACCCTTTAATAGTCTTGCATCTTTTACATATCTGCTGTCTGAATATTCTCTGAGAACTTTTTCTGACTTTTCAATTGCTCTTCCATATTCCTGAATTGCTCTTGAAGGAATTTGATTTCCTAGGTTTTCAATACGAATTCTTTCAGCAGTATCAAAGTGCTCTTCTGCGTTATAAAATGTATTAAAATATGCGCAGCCTTTTAAAAAGATTAAAAGACATAAGTATTTTATGAATTTTGAATTAAATTCAGACATCACGTAACGAATTTACAATGAAGCTTGAAGAATTACAGAACATAATTTCTAAAAAAATCTCAGATGAGATATCTGTAGACCATATCAATGTTTATGATTACACAGCTCAGCACGAAAACCATGCTACCTTTGAAGGCAACTATCATTTGAGCATGACATTAGTCAGTCCTGACTTTGAATCAATGAGCTTAATCGAAAGACATCAACTAGTCTATAAAGCGCTTAGTGAATATATGCATGGAGAAATTCACGCCTTAACGATGAAGACGCTTACTCCTGAAGAATACAAAAACAGTCAAAAATAAATGAAATCTTTACTGATTGTTTTAGGAAATCAATTATTTGATAAAAATTATCATCCAAATGAAGTAACAGATATTTTCATGTGTGAAGATTCTAATCTTTTTTCGTATGGAAAACATCACAAAAAAAAGATCTCATTTTTTCTCACTTCAATGAGAGAATATCGAGATAAAATGAACAAATCAGGCTATAGCTTACATTACAAAAATTTCAATAAAGATTTCGAATTAAATTATATATCCAATCTTGAAGAAACAATTTCAAAAATCAATCCCAATAAAATCTTTATTTACGAAGTTGAAGACAAAGAATTTGAATCTACCCTTTTAACTTTTCTAGAAAATCAATCCATTGATTTTGAAGTTCTTCAATCTCCTATGTTCATACATGATAGAAGCTATTTTGAGGACTATCAAGAAGGAAAAAGAAGTTTATTGCTGGAAAATTTTTATAGAAAAACGCGAAAAGAATTAAACATTTTAATGGATGATGGAAAACCTTTAGGTGGACAATGGAATTATGATGAATTAAATAGAAAAAAAATACCCAAAGGACTTGAAATTCCCAAAATCAAAAAATATTCAAGCAGCCATCTCAAGAATGTTAATGAATTTATTGAAACCAATTTTTCTGATCATCCAGGACATACATCTGAAGAATTTTGGATTCCTTTTTCAAGAGAAGGTGCCTTAGAGTACCTTGATGAATTTTTTAAAGTAAAATTTGAGCTCTTTGGTCCTTATGAGGATGCAATATATGATAATCATAGTTTTTTATTTCATTCAGCTATAAGCCCATTATTAAATATTGGCCTGCTCACTCCTGGCGAAGTCATTGAAAAAGCTTTAACATTTAGTAATAAAAATAATGTTTCACTTAACTCTGTTGAAGGCTTTGTAAGGCAAATAATGGGTTGGAGAGAGTTTATTAGAGGTGTTTATCAAACCAGAAGTCATAAACAAATTGGTTATAACTTCTTTAAAAATGATCAAAAATTAACTAAAGACTGGTATGAAGGTACAACTGGTATTGACCCATTAGATGATGCGATAAAACTTACTTTAGAGCATGGATATACTCATCATATAAATAGATTAATGGTCATTTCCAATATTATGAATCTTTCAGGAATCCACCCTGATGAAATCTACAAATGGTTTATGGAGATGTTTGTTGACTCATCTGAATGGGTTATGGTACCGAATGTGTATGGAATGGGAACTTTTGCTGACGGAGGTGTATTTTCAACTAAACCATATATTTGCGGCTCAAGTTATATTATGAAAATGAGCAACTTTAAAAAAGGTCCTTGGTGTGATGTTGTAGATGGGCTTTATTGGTCATTTATTAAAAATAATTTGGATTACTTTAAAACTAATCATCGATTAGCAGTGATGCCTAGAGCTCTTGAAAGATTAAAAGATGAAAGAAAAGAGATTATTTTTCAAGCATCAGAAGGTTTCTTAAAAGAAAAAACTACTTCTTATTAAGTTTATCTAGAATCTCTTCCAATAATTCGTTTGTTCTCTCCTGTCTTGTCACATAAAAATAAAGTGGATAAATACCGAAAGTTATTACAGACAATAAAAGAAATTTAATAAAATGCCACATAATTAATCCTTGCTATAATTTGGAGTTGGTGGAATACCTAATGTAATTTCGAATAAATCGCTTTCTAGAGTAGCTGTTTCAGACGAAGGTGATTCAACAATTCTACCCATTTCAATATCATTGCTTTTGATAATTAAGGTAGGAACATATCGAATATCTTTTCCATTTTGCTCGTCATTAGGACTTACTTTATCTCTATCGACTGTAATAATTGATACTTTATTAAAATCAACACCTAGCTCAATAAAGATTTTTTCTAATCTTGGTACTTCTCTTCTACTATCTCCACACCAAGTTCCTAAAAAAATTTCATAACTATATTGATTAGGATTTGAAATAGCATCTAAAAGCTCATTATCTAGAACGTAATTATCAAATTCATTATTGTACCATTCTGAAAAAGGCTCTTGTTTTAACTCATTTATTGAAACTTTACCAAGCAACATTGGCTTTCCTGTGTTCGGATCTTCAAACATGCCTTCCGGAATTTTAGGTGAATTAATATAAAATAAAGTTACAGAAATGAATAAAAGAATTGCAGTGATTATATCAATTCCTCTGGACCATTTACGCTTAATTTGAATAAAAGGTTTATTTTTTTTCATATTTTCTAAAAATAATATAAATACCAATAAATATCAAAAAAAGAGATACTATTGATCCTTCAATTCCAAAAGCTCCACCTGTAATTAAATCTGAAAAATTGTCATTATTTCTATGGTCATAAATACTCCAAGAATCAACACCAATTCCACTTATTTCAAATCCAAATAATCCTTGTAAAAAATTCCATCCAAAATGAAAAAAAGTAGGAAACCATAAATTTTTTGTAAATGTATAACTTAAGCCAAGCAAAATCGTTCCACCAAAAATCATTGATAATAATGGAATATAAGAACTAAAAAATTCTGGATTCCCAAAGTGTAAAACTGAAAAAAAGATAGAAGAAACTCCTAAAGCGACCCATCGATTCTCAAAAGAATCCATTAGATTATTTAAAATATAACCTCTAAACATTAACTCTTGATCAAATGAGTTAAACAGTAAAATAAAACTGACTAAAAAGATAGATACATTAAAATCTTTTTCAGTAATTATTATTGCTCCAGATAACCATAATATTAAAAAAGTTCCACCAATTAAAATAAGACTTGCACTTAAACCATCAATAATATCATTTTTTAAGTTTACAGTAGATAAACCAACGCTTGAAAAGGGTTTTCTATCAATGAACTTCATCATAAAAAATACGGCTAACGTAGTACTTAAAAGTTGAAAAAACATTGTAAAACCCATTATTGGTGAAGAGAAATCTCCATCCATTATAGGTTTCATAAAAAGTTGAGCATCTTCCTGGTTAGTGAAATCAACTCCATTTATAAACATTAATATAAAAAGACCAATCGTACCAATTACACTAGAGAAAAAGCCCCATATTGGAAAAAATATTAAAGTTCTTAGCCATCCTTGCTTAATTCTTGGTTCCATTTTATTTTCCTTTATTTATTGGTTTACCATTCTTGTATTTTACTACTTCAATTAATTGACCTAGATCGTCATAAAAAGATACTTCACCATTTAAATTCCCTCGCTTATACTCAACTTGTACATAAATCTGTCCATTTTCATGATAGAATGTGTACAAACCATCAAATTTACCATTACGATAATTTGCTTCTGTTCTCATAGCACCACTCTCATAAAAATCTTTATAGGG
>CBFHKL010000012.1:3678-21879 GCA_965656415.1 uncultured bacterium | reverse complement strand
GGAACTGCAGAACTATTGGAAGTGTCATTTGGTGTACATGCCATAAACATGAAAATGTAAAAAATTAAAAGTCTAAAATACATAGTAAATATTCCTTATTAGTTTAATGAGTAATAATTTCCAACTAGTATAATAATAATAATTATGAAAAAAAATTATAAAATTGGGATAGCTTTAGGAGGCGGTGCTGCAAGAGGTTACGCTCATATTGGAGTTCTCAATGCCATTGATGATTTAGAAATTCCAATATCTTACATCTCTGGAACGAGCATTGGGTCATTTATTGGAGCTTTATATTCATCTGGAAACCTTAAGACGTTTGAGCAGGAAGTAAGGGCGAGAAAGAGTTTTATGAAAGATGTACTTTTTAAGCTTGATCCTATTTTCCCGAAATTATCAATTATGAATGGTAATGAGGTTGTAAAAATTTTCAAGGAGATTACGGATATTAGAACATTTGAAGAGCTAAATATTCCCTTAACAACAATTGCAACTGATATAGTAAACAATAAAAAAATTGAATCTAAAACAGGAGATTTAATTAATGCTATCAAAGCAAGTATTGCTATTCCAGGAGTACTTACACCAACTTATGTAAATGATAATCTATGTGTCGATGGTGGATTAATTGATCCGGTACCATTGCAATCTGTAATAGATATGGGCTCTGATAAGACAATCGCTGTAAACCTATATGGACTTCAAACTTCGAAAAAACGTGATGATAAATACAATATTGTTGATATCGTCGATAGGTCAGCTAAAATCGTGCTAAATAATGTTACTCATCTTAGTTTTAAAAATAACGAACCAGATGTTTTAATTGAGCCTCCAATTGATGAGTTTTATGGCTGGGATTTTCATAAAGCTAATGAATTGATTGAAATTGGCTACGATACTGCAAAAGAACTTTTGGGTAATAATTCTGAATTATTTATTTAAAACATGTTTTAGAGCATCGAGACAGTAATCAACACTATCTTTTCTAGCGTTGTGACCCATTAAACCAATTCTCCATATTTTACCAGAAAATTTTCCTAAGCCTGCTCCAATTTCTAAATTAAAGTCATTAAGTAATTTTGTTCTAATTTCTAAATCATCATATCCATCCGGAATATGAATAGAATTCATTTGTGGTAATCTATATTCTTTTTGTACTACAAAATCAAAGGACATCAAATCAAGACCTTCTTTTAATCTAAAATGTGCATCAGAATGCCTTTTCCACAAATTTTCAAGGGTTTCATCGCATGCTAGCTTTAAAGCTTCATGAAGAGCAAATATTGAGTTGATTGGAGCTGTATGATGATAGCTCCTCTTTCCTTTTCCACTCCAATAATCTAAAACTAAAGTTTGATCCAAGAACCAACTTTGAATCCTTGTGCTTCTATTTTTTATTTTTTCAATTGCTTTATCAGAAAACGTTAGTGGAGATAATCCAGGGACACAAGACAAACACTTTTGACTGCCAGAATAAACTGCATCCAAACCCCATTCGTCTGTTAGAACTGGAATGCCTGTAAAAGATGTCACAGTATCTGCAATCACCAAACAACCATATTTTTTGGAAATTTCAGCTATCTCTTTTGCATCACTTCTAACACCAGTTGATGTTTCGGCATGAACAAAGGCAACTACGCTGGTATCAGGATTCTTTTTTAATGCATCCTCAAGCTTGTCTAAAGAAACTGGTGTACCCCATTCATCTTCAACCACAATAGCCTTTCCACCAATTCTTTCAACATTCTCAACCATTCTTCCGCCAAAAAGACCATTAACACAAACAATTACCTTATCTCCAGGCTCAACAAGATTTACAAAACTTGCTTCCATACCTGCGCTTCCAGGAGCAGAAATAGCAATAGTAAATTCATTTTTGGTTTGAAATAAATACCTAAGCATAGACTTTACTTCGTCCATCATTTCAACAAATTTTGGATCTAAATGTCCAACTTCAGGTCTTGTTAAGGCTTCTGATATCTCTGGATACAAGTTTGTAGGTCCAGCCCCTAGCAATCTTCTTTTCGGTGTTTGAAAAGAATTATATTTCATTTTTCCCCCAAATCTTCAATATAATTTAAATTAATCTTGGATAACTTCGCTTTTATCTTTCATGATAACTGTCATTTCAATTTTTTCTATAGGATTATCATTCATATCTTTTTCAGAATTAACAATTAAATCTATCACCTCTTGACCTTCAATAACTTTACCGAAAACAGTATAGTTTTTGTCAAGAAACGGTGCATTATCATGACAAACAAAAAATTGGCTAGATGCACTGTTTGGATCATTTGTTCTTGCCATAGATAAAATCCCTTTAGTATGAGGAATATCGTTGAATTCAGCTGGAATTAACCAAGAATTTGGATCATTTTCATCTCCAAGTCCGAAAAACTTACCTGCCCTACCTCCAGTTCCATGCAAAGCTCTGTTATCTAGCTTAGAATTTGGATCTCCGCCTTGAATTACAAATCCAGGGATTACTCGATGAAAAGTAGTTCCATTAAAATACTCTTCTTCTGCTAAAGAAATAAAACTTTCAACGTGCATTGGTGCAACATCAGGATAAAATTCAACAACCATATCTCCATGCTTGGTAGAAATTATAGCCACTCTCTCTTCTGGTGTCATATTCATATAGAAAACTCCTATTAATATTAATATTACGGCTAGTACTAAAAATTTAGATTTCATAATAGATAGTATAATTTAAGACAATAATTCTTTTTGTTGGGCAAAAATTATGCCCAACAAAAAGTTTTTTTTAGATTTATTCAGATTCTTTTATTACTGGTCTAGACCATTGCTCAACTCCAGCTATCTTCAAGTTTTCATTGAAGTAAAAGAGTTCCATCAATTCTAGTTCAAGAACAGTTCCGTCTTTGAAACTATCTTTAACATAAGAACTAACAGTTACAGCTGCTCCGCCTGGTCTATTTTTAATTTTATTTGGTAAGATTGCCCATAACTTTCTTTCATGAGAAATACGTGATTCTAAACGATTTTTAATCTCAGTATTTGTTAAAAAAGTTACGGAACCGTCTAAAGACCTGAACCACACTGAATCTGAGATAGCAGATGAAATTCCTTCATAATCAAGTTCTTCAAAATCTTTGAAAAAATTTTCCAAAATTTCAACTTCACCATCATTAGAATAAACAAAAGGGTTTCCTCCATAAAGCTCAGTATTATTTCCTCCTCTACCGTAGAATTTTCCACCTTCAGAATATTCATTTGACGAAGAATTAACACATGAAAATAATAACATATTTGTACAAGCTATTGAAAGATAGATTATATTTTTATTAAACATTAAATACTCCTTTTTACAAAAAATTAATTCATGAATGTTAGGAAAAGATTTGATTTAGATATAGTTGCCATATATTTAAATATATGGCAACTATAATGTCTTTCAACTTTTATTCTTCGGAGTTGTTATCAGACGATACTGGCTTAGCATACTGAGTTACAGAGCTAATTTTTCCATCTAAATCAAAGAAATATGTTTCTGAAACATCAGCTTCCCAAACATCTCCTTCATTTGTTTCAACTCTTGCAGTTGCCCAAACAATCAAACCAGATTGTGGATCGGTATCTTTAATTTTAATTGGAATCATCGCCCATGCATCCCAATTTTGCGATTTCCTTCCTGCAATAAGATCTTTAAGATTCTCATGGGTAACTTCAGAATCATTGAAAGTAAATGGGTTAGTAAAATATTCTAAAGCACCATCTGCATCCATATCGTTCATTAAGGCTAACATAGATTCCAGTTTTTCAACCTCACCTCTATTTGAGAAAACAAAAGGTCTTCCAGACCATTCATTTTCTGGATTTCTTCCAACAAACTTTCCACCTTGAGGTAAACCGTGACTAGTAAATTCTGGATTTGGATTAGCGCGATACCACTGATTCCATCCTCCGAGCTTACCTTCTTCATTTATATAATAAATTTCAAATAAATTATGTCTTTCTTTTTGTCCGTTTTGAAATAATCTATCTTCAACTGCCCATGTAAGAACTCGTGTAATATCACTACCTTTAATCTTAACTGGCAGCATTGCAGTAATATCCATATTTAAGGTTTCTACCTCATTATCAAAATACTCAGTCATTCCTTCAGATGAATTTTCTACAAAATCATCAGTGTAAAGAGCTTTCATAGAATCCCAGTCTCTTGCATTATATGCATCAGTTGATTTTTGAACTATATCCATAGCACTATCATCTGCTAATACATATGCATTGCCATTTAGTTCATTTTCTTCTCCAGGAAAAAATTTTCCTGCAGCATCGACACCTTCATAATTCACAGTTGATTCACAAGCTGTAAAAAATAAAATTGATATTATGGTAAAAGTAAATAAGATTTTATTCATTTTTATCCCCCTTTCTATTTGTTAATAATAAATAAAAATAGAGCTTTTTTTTAGTAATAGTAAATGGAAATTTTATAAAGAATTGGTTTGTGGAGCTGGACGGGATCGAACCGACGACCTCGTGAATGCCATCCACGCGCTCTCCCAACTGAGCTACAGCCCCAATTTTTATTTAAGTTAAAAAAAAAGGGCTACAAAGATGTAACCCTTTTTTAAAAAATAAAAAGTTAAAGAATTATCCGCGAGTTCCTTCGCCTTCTCCTTCTCCTTCTTCGTCTCCATCATTTCCTCTTTTTCGACAATTATCTCTCCAAGCTTGTTTCATTTCTTGAACCGAATTAACTGTAAGAGAAGATCCATCTTCAAACATTAAATCAACAGGAAATACAACACGAGGTCTTTTCTTTCTACCTTCATAAGATTCATAGAAAGCTTTCATTTTTTCTTCTAAATCTTCTTCGTCTTCAGCAGTCAGAACTGATCCATCAGGCATCGTAAAGCTTACTGGGAAACCAAATGTAAAACATTTTTTATCATTTTGCTCACCTCTACATGACTGGAAAGCAGCTTTTAATTCTTCATCTGAATTGACAGCAACTGTTTCTTCTTCTCCTTTATATTGGATTTGAATAGGAAAAGCAAATGCAGGTCTTTGTTTTTCACCAGTTTCTTCATAATGAGCTTTCATTGCATCTCTAAACTCTTTATAATCATTAACAGTGTATGATGTTTCTCCAAGAGAAAAAGTCATTGGAAAAACAAATTTAAAACATCTTTTATTATGTCTTTTTCTATCATCCATACCTTCTCTATTACCTAATTTTCTTCCATCTTTAGCAAAGAATAATTCGGTAACATCACCAGCATCAAGCGCCATATCTCCCATTGAAATTAGATATCCATGTTCTGGAGAAATTTCAGCACTTATAAGCATATAGTCATAATACTCAGCTGCAACCACAAACTGTGAAGTTTGTGGAATATCTACGCCATCTACTTCAAATTTATTTGGATCATTAGCGATGGCCTCAATAAGCTGTAAATCAGTCATTTCTTCCATATATGACATGTTGTCATCACAAGAAGTGACCATAAAAATCAGTGTAAAAATTAATATTAGTTTTTTCATATAACCCCTTATTTAATTAATACAATTTATCTTAAATTTTTCTTTCTGTCAAAATTTCTTTTTGACATCTCAGAAATGCGCTCATCTGCACGTTTTTTTAAAGCATCAGCTTTCATTCTTTCCTCTTGAAAAACTAATCTAGTTCTTTGTTCATTACTTAGAACTGAAGTTGTACTTTTTAAAAACTCTGATTCTAACTTAGCCAACTCCTCTTTCATTTCAAGTTGATGCTTAATTGCAGTATCAACATCAAATTTTGATACATCCTTCGCCTTAGATCGTAAACTACCCATCTTCTCACGATATTTCTTTTGAACTTCTCGCACTTGGTCTTTGTATTCATTTTGCATAGGAAAGAATTTTTGAGCTTGTTCAGGAGATAAATCTAAATAATTAGTTTGAACTCCAATCATAGTTGATTCTTTCTGGCTTTGCAATTGTTCCATGCGTTTTTTACGAACTTCCATTTTGTCTGAATCAGACATATTTCTTCGATCCATTTGACCTTGGGCGAAAATGCTTGTAAAAAATATTGTTGCAAGTAGTATATATCTCATAATTTCTCCTAATTTTTAATCTTATATATCTAACAAATTATTTGACAAATTGTTTCAAATTAATTTTTTCGGGCATTAATAAATGACTGAATTGACATAATAAATCCAACTAAGCACAAAACAAAAGCTGTAAACTGTTCAACTGTTGCCAAAGGCCTAGTAAGCTCATCTCCACTAAGAAGATAACCAGCTAAATCCAAAACAGAGCCATAAGTGGCACTTATTCCAAGAACTAAAATCAAAACATTTACATGAGCAAAAAGCTTATGAAGCTTTGGAAAGGTTCTTCCAAGAAATAGCATAACTTGTATTAATAACCCTAAAATTGATGGAATCAATGCAGTAAATGTCATTGCAAAGGCGTAAAATGCTACACCTAAAATAATTAAACTAACACTTATTTTATTAAAAATATTATCCATAATGTTTCCCTTATTTTTCTATAATTTCGCTAATTTTTTTGAAACTTCCATTTAATTCCGAAATCATTTTTTCAGTATATGGATTATAATTTTGTATATCCTCAAATAAATCCCATGTATCGTTACAGGTTTGGCTAACAAGCTTGTGCAATGCCTTATATCCCTCTGTATCAATTCGAGTTTGATTTGTACCAAAATCATCAATTACTCTTCCAACAAAATGGGTTAACCCTTGAGATCTAGCAGCCATCATATCATGTTCTTCAGCAGAAATTTCTTCAATTGTTATATTCTGACTTTCAAAATAGTTTTTCCAAAAATTATATCTTTCGGAAGAGTCTCTTACAGCTTCCATTGTCATCACTGAACCACTATCTTTTAAAGAATCAGGACCAAACAATGGGTGTGTTGCAATTATATCCGTTTCTAAAGGTAAATTATCAATCATTACCTGCTTTGGAAATACCTTCACAGAACAAACATCGATTATAGTTTTTCCACTTTGAATTTTACTAGAAATGTTAATTACTAAATCTTCAAAATCTCTAATGGGAACTGCAATAAATATAGTATCATTTTTTAATACTTCTTCAAAGGAAACTTCATTGACTTCTGAATTATCAATTGGATTTTTATCATAGACATCAACCTCAAAACCCTTAGAGAGTAAGGAATGTAACATTGCTCCAAATCTACCAAATCCTATGATGCTAACCTTATTCATGACTTCAACCTCTTTACAGCTAAAAATAAAGTTAAATTTCTCTTTAAATCATGAATATCATGCTCAAGAATTTTTAGTCCATATTTTTCTGCAGAAAATTTACTTGCAATAACTGCTACGCTTTTTGAAAGCTTTCCTTCTGATAGATCTTGTGCTGCTTTAGCAGTATCATCTTGTTCAACAAGTTTCTTTGACCAAAATTTTTCAGCAAGATAATCTTTGCATTGTTTTAGCGCCTGTTCATGCGAGTGAATTTCTTCAATGTCCCCCAATGAAACACCTTCAAGAGCTAATAAATTCTGGCTGATTTCAACGTAAAACATATCAATTATTTCACACTGATTTTTAGCTAAGGCTTCAACACTCTCAATGACTACTCCACCTTGTGCATTTTCCATGGCAAATATTCCTGTATCAATAGATTTATCTGATAAACTATTAAGAACGTTCATTGAACTGACAAGATACTTTAACTCAAAATCTTTAATTCCAAATTTTTCACAATATGATTTTGCTGCTTCTTCACTAAAACTTCCTTCTATGCCTTGAATACCAACTTTCATTATTTCTTCTCCAAAATATGTTTTATACCATTAATATAACTTTGTTTTCCTTCTCCATAAAACTGTCCAATACAAACATTTTTAATTACAGAAGTTTTTCTAAAATTTTCTCTTTTATGAATATTTGATAGATGAACTTCAACAGTTGGAATTTGAGTACCAACTATTGCATCTCTTAATGCATAAGAATAATGAGTTAATGCACCAGCATTTAAAATACAAAAATCTACTTCACCTCTTTTTGAATGTAAAAAATCAATTATATTTCCTTCAGAGTTTGACTGAAAAAATTCAAATTCTATATCAATGCATAATTCATGATTTTGTATCCATCTATTAATCTCTTCCAGGCTTTCGTTACCATAAATTTCAGGCTCTCTTTCTCCAAGCAAATTAAGATTAGGACCATTAACAATTATCAACTTCATAACGCACTCAAACTTTCTTTAATTTGATCAAATGAAATATCCTCACTAATCCTAGATTTTCCAATTTCATCGAGCAAAATAAACCTAATTTTTTTATCTCTAAATTTTTTATCATTCATTACAAAATTAATAAATTTATCTTTGTCATCAATATCAAGATTAGGTAAATCAAATTTTGATAAAAATTGAATGGATGTCATATACTCCTTATCTGATAATTTTCCAAATTTATTAGAAAGATAAAGTGCACATTTCATTCCGAAGAAAATAGCTTCACCGTGCAATAAATCCTTATACTCCTTAAAAGATTCGAGTCCATGACCAACGGTATGACCAAAATTTAAAATCATTCTAAGCTCATTTTCATTTTCATCTTCACTGACAATATCACCTTTAATTTCACAGCATTGTATGATTATTTTTTGGAGAACATGCATGTTTTTATTATCAATTTCTGCAATATTTGTAGTTAAATATTCAAAAAATTCTTTATCATAAATAAAGCCGTACTTTACAACTTCAGCTAAAGCTGCATTCATTTCTCTTTTGGGCAAAGTTGATAAAAAATTTGTATCAATTTCAACAGCAATTGGCTGATAAATTCTTCCAACTAAATTTTTACCACTTTGTAAATTAATTCCTGTTTTTCCACCTATTGCTGAGTCAACCATTGCAAGCAGGGTTGTTGGATATTGAATGTATTTAATTCCTCTCATAAAAATTGATGCTGCAAATCCTGCTACATCTCCAACCACTCCTCCACCAATGGCAAAAACTAATGAAGATCTATCAAAGTGTTTGCTAGCCATATCATTTACAATGGAAGAAATAGATTCAAATGATTTTGCCTCTTCACCTTGATTAATTAAAAAAACATTAACATTTGCTAGGTCAGAAAGCTCATTGAAACTGCTTTTATAAAGATTAAAAATTTCTTTTTGTGTTATCAACATACATTGTGATTCAGTTGAGGATGCAAACTTTACAACAGAGGTTTTAAAATCTTCAATCAAACTTATATTATAGCTATTGTTACCTAAGTCTACTTTTATCTTATTAGACATTTATCATCTCCATGATCTTGTTGCAATTTTCTTGAATAGATGTATTATCGGTTAACATTTCATAATTACATAATGTTTGGTATTTTTGCTCTCTTTGATGCATGATTTTATCAAGCACTTCTTCTTTATTCTCAACATTTAACAATGGCCTAGTATCGTCATCTTGAAGTCTGTTTAATAATATATTTTTGGATGTTTTTAAGTATAAACAGCTTTTAGAGCTTAATAAATTAAAGCTTTCCTTATATGTTACTGCACCCCCACCAACAGCTACAATAATATTTTCCTTAGATATGTGTTTTCTGAGTTCAGTGTACTCTATATCCCTAAAATATTGCTCTCCTTTGGAAAAAAGCTCATTAATAGTCAAGTTATGTGTATTAGAAATTTCATTGTCTATATCAATAAAATCCCAGCCTAAAATCGATGATAGAGCTTTTCCGGTAGAAGACTTTCCGCTACCCATCATTCCAATAAGATATAGCTGTTTAATATTTTCCACTGCTTTTAATATGTTTTTTTAATTGTGCGATACTATCTCCACCAAACTTTTCAAGCAATGCATCCGCGATAACTATTGCAAGCATACTCTCTCCAATGATTGATGCAGCTGGAACAGCACAAGAATCTGTTCTTTCTTTATGGGCAAGTACCGGTTCCATAGTTTCTAAATCAATAGATTTTAAAGGTTTAACTAATGTAGATAGTGGTTTCATACTTACTTTAACATGAATTGGCTGCGCATTACTCATTCCACCTTCAATACCTCCGGCATTATTGCTTGAACGAACAATCTTATCATCTTCTAAAAGAATTTCATCATGAAGCTCACTTCCAAATGCTGCGCTAGAAGCAAAACCTGCGCCAAGCTCAACACCTTTAAAAGCATTGACAGACATCATAGCTTGGGTTATGCGAGCTTGCAGCTTTCCATCAGCATTTATATATGAGCCAAGCCCATAAGGTAATCCTGATGCTACTACCTCAAAGGAACCTCCAACAGAGTCACCATTACGCTTTGCAGTATCAATTACTTCAATCATTTTACCTTCTACATCTTTATCAAGACATCTAACTGTGGATTGATCAGCAGTATCATTCAAATCTTTTAATGACATTGAAGCTAGAACTGGAGTTTCATCAACGATATCATGGATTTGATAAACTCTGCTGCCAATCAAAATTCCAACTTCTTCTAAAAGCCTTCTACAAATGGCACCAATTGCAACTCTCATAGCTGTTTCTCTTGCAGATGAACGTTCAAGAACATTTCTTAAATCATCAAAATCATACTTCATCATTCCAGCCAAGTCAGCATGTCCAGGACGAGGCATAGAAATCTTTTTGTGCTCTTTTTCAGGCTTACCAACTGCCATCCTATCTTCCCAGTTCACCCAATCCAAATTTTTAATAATAAGTGAAATTGGAGAGCCAAGTGTTTTTTCATGTCTAACACCCGAAAAAATTTCTGCAAAATCTTTTTCAATTTTCATTCTACCACCTCTTCCGTGGCCTTGCATTCTTCTTAAAAGGTCAATTGCAATGTACTCTTCCGTTAAATCAAGACCTGCAGGTATTCCTTCAATAATACCTGTCAAACCTTTCCCATGTGATTCGCCAGCGGTCATGTATGATATTTTTTTTAACATTTTATGTTCTCCAATTGTTTTCTCACGGATTCAATTTGTGAATCCAAATTATAGTTAGTTTCTCTCCAAATTTCAATAGACTTCAATGCTTGAAAAATAAACATATCAAGACCATTAATCTTTTGGGAGCATTGATCAAATTTTTTCAAAAATAAAGTTTCTCTAGAAGTATAAATAAGGTCAATTAATATTGTGCTTCTATCAACAGGGATATCAAAAAAGTTGTCTTTATCTTCATTGTACATTCCTATTGGAGTTGTATTAATTGCAATATCATAACTTGCATGATTAGAATTAAATAGATCTATATTGTTGAAACCAAGGGTATGAGCAAAATTTTGAAGATTGTGAGCATTATCGATAGATCTATTTTTTATAATAATCCTACCAATCCCCTTATCTATTAAGCATTTAACTACAGTTTTTGCAGATGATCCTGCCCCAAGGACAACACAGCTACTTCCCTCAATAACTATACCATTTTCATTTAATAGCATATCAAATCCATACTTATCGGTATTAAATCCACAAATCATATTATTTGATTTTGATATACAGTTCACATTATCTAAGATTTTTGCCTCATCGTCAATAGCATCCAAAAACTTTACTATTCTATTTTTGAATGGTATAGTAACATTAATACCATTAAATAAACTAAAATCATTATTGAAAAAATCATCAAGCTCATCATTTTCTAAATGAATTTTTTCAAAAGAACAGTTCAAAATATTTAATTTCTCATAAAGGATCTCATGAAGCTGAGGGCTTAAACTTTTATCAATTGGGTTTCCTATCACCGCAAATTTCATTTGGTTACCTCGCTAAGATAATTGAAGAAATTTGGCAATGAAATATCAACACATTGTATATTATCAAGCTCATATTTTTCAAAAGAAGTAATGCTTAAAATTGTGAATGCCATAGCAATTCTATGATCATCAAACGTAGTTATTTTAGGCATTTTTTTTACGTTACCTCCCTCGACAAATAGATCATTATTTTTTTCATATGCCTTGATTCCAAATGCTTCTAGATTATGTATAATTGCGTTTAACCTATCACATTCTTTATATTTTAACTCTTCTACATTTTTAAAAACTGTTGTACCGTTTGCAAAAGCTGCTACAACTGCTAATATTGGCACTTCATCTATGATTGATGGTATAATTTCCGGCTCAACTTCTATTGCTTTAAGATTAGATGAACTAATAGTTAAATCTCCTACTTTTTCTCCATTATGAATTGATTCATTTGATTTTGATATTAAACAATTCATTTTATTTAATACTTGAACAAATCCAATTCTTGACTCGTTAAGCAATACATTGGTCAGCTTTAAATTTGAATTATTATTAATAACTGCCAAAGCAACAAAAAAGGCTGCTGAAGATGGATCAGAAGGTACAGAAATATCAATCGACTTTAACTTGGATTTGAGTGGATGAACTATAATTTTACTTCCTTCGTTTTCAATTGATGCTCCCATATTCTTTAACATAATTTCTGAATGATTTCTTGTCGGAATAATCTCATTAATACTGGATACATTATTTCCACCTAAGGCTGAAAAAAGTATACTTGATTTAACCTGTGCACTTGCAACTTTCATATCATAATCTATAGCGTTAATACCGTCAGAAGCATCTATTGATAAAGGCAATAGTCCATCATTAGAGGAAATTTTACATCCCATTGCTGTTAAGGGCGTAATTATTCGCTTCATTGGTCTTTTTGATAATGATTCATCTCCAATTAATGAAAATGTTAATTTTTGGGAAGCTAATAGTCCTGCAACCAGTCTAGTAGTAGTTCCTGAATTACCACAATCAAGATCATTTGATGGAGAATGAAGTTCTTTTCCATTAATTACTATTTCATTATCTCTTTGCTGTATTGAAGCTCCACAATCTTTCAAAATATTAATTGTCGACTGCAGATCAGCTCCATCATTTAAATTTCTAACATAACTAACTCCATCAGCTATGGCTGAAAGCATAATTGCTCTATGAGAAATAGATTTATCTCCTGGAAGTTGCAATGTACCTTGAACTAGCATTTAACCTTGCAGCTCCTCCGCAATATTGAAAGAGAGTTCTAGCGCTTGATTAGCATTCAATCTTGGATCGCAATGCGTATGGTATCTTGAATTTAAATCATCATCGCTTACTTTATAAATTCCTCCAGTACATTCAGTAACATTTTGTCCTGTCATTTCCAAGTGAATTCCTCCTAAATGACATCCTTTATCTTTAAGAATTTTAATAGCTTTTGATGTTTCATTAAGTAATGAATTAAAATCACGAGTTTTAAGGCCAGATGATGACTTTACAGTATTCCCATGCATTGGATCTGAAATCCATAACACGTTTTTGTTATTTTTCGTTATTGTCTCAACCAATCCTGGTAAATGCTTATCAATATTATCTTCACCATATCTAAAAATTAATGAAATCTTTCCAGCTTCATTTGCTGGATTGATTGTTTCTATAATTTTAACTAACTCATCTGGATCAAGACTTGGACCACACTTGATTCCAATCGGATTGCTTATACCTCTGCAATATTCTACATGAGCACTATCAACAAAGCGTGTTCTATCTCCAATCCAAATAAAGTGTGCAGAAGTACAATAAACCTCATTTGTAAGTGAATCTACGCGAGTTAATGCTGCTTCATATGGAAGATGTAGTCCTTCATGACTTGTAAAAAACTCAACTGTATTTAAATCAATAACTGTTGATGTATTAACTCCGACAGCATCCATAAAATCTAAGTATTCATTAATTTTAGCAGCTATTTTCTCATACTTTTTACCTTCTTTACTTGCCTTCACAAATCCCATATTCCATGAGTTCACTTTACGTAAATTTGCAAAACCTCCTTGAGCAAATGATCTCAGTAGATTTAAAGTGGAAGCAGATTGAGAATACGCTCTCAATAGTCTTGCAGGATTTGGCTCTCTTTTTTCCTCCGAAAATTCAATACCATTAATTGAATCTCCATAATAACTGTTCAAAGTTTTTCCTTCTATTGTTTCTAGATCAGAAGATCTTGGCTTTGCAAATTGCCCTGCAATTCTTCCAAGTTTAATAACAGGAACTTTAAGCTTTGCAGTGATTACAGCACTCATTTGCAAAATGACTCTGAAAGTATCTCTAATGTTGTTTGCATTAAATTCTTTAAAACTTTCTGCACAATCGCCACCTTGAACTAAAAAGGCATCCCCTTTGCTTGCCTTGGCAAGATCTTCCTTTAAATTTCTACACTCCCCTGCAAAAACTAAGGGTGGAAATCCTTCAAGTTTTTTTAATGCTTTTTCAAGCTGATCTGGATCGTTGTATTGAGGGATATGTTTAATCTTGAAGTTTTTCCAAGAATCTTTAGACCACTTTGCCATTATAACTCCTCTACTTTTTTTGATTCAGTAATTATTGATTGATAAATTGATTTTAAAAAGCTTGCTTCTGCAAATGAAAAACGAGCATCAATTTTTGCGTAAATAGCATTTTCTCTTTCTTGATCTAACACTGGTAAGCCTTCCAGCTTTTTAATATGGCCTATGGCAGTAACAGCATCTAGTCTTTCAAGAAGTAAGTCAAAAATCTGTTCATCAGCAGTATCTATTCTTTCTCTGTTTTCTAGTATTTCTTTGTTCATAATTTCCTCCATATAACAAAAAACCCTAGCGGGTTTTGCTAGGGTTCGTGTAGAATTGATATAAATTTACCGTTAGGCGTCTACAGTCCCCCTGCTTCTAAAATAAAAATAATAGTTATAAAATTTTCTCATTGGACTAGTTTAAACATCGATTTATAGGGATTCAAGGAAAATATTATTTAGATTTAAAAATCAATTTAGAAGATTTTGAATTATCAATAGCCTCGTAAGAGAATTTAAAAGGTTTGAATTCTCCAGCATTATACATTTCAGTTTGATCATCGTAATGTTTTGATCTAAAAAGTCCAGACTGTCCAGTTGGAAGAATACTAAATCCATTATCAAGATTTGAAAAGTCAATTACTCTGCGCATGGATGAGCCTGCTCGCACACTAAATGGCTTGCTAACAGAATAGCTGGCTGCTCTTGGAGTCATACCTGACCCTGCCATTGGGTACGGTCCTACGCTAAAGTTTATAAGCCTTTTGACTAACGGGTCTCCATCCAAACGATGTCGATAGGTAACCTGATGCACCTGACCCCATGTTAAATCTTTAGGATTGCCATAATTTTCTGAAAGAAATACATGAGCATCATGAAAAGACTTGTTTACAATATCATTTAACGTTTCTTTTTCATCAGTTGATACATTATCTACCCATAAAGTTGCTTCTCCATCAAATATTTTTCTAATGGCCAATGAACGGATATATTTTAAGCTGTAAAATGAGTCAAATGAATCATTACCAAAACTATATAATTCATCCTGAAAAAGATTTTGAACTAAATGAAGATATAATGCATGAAAGGCTACTGTAGCACCTGAATCAATTGATTCAACGCCATCCCATCCTTTTAACATGTTATAAATCTCATCTCCTTCAACAGAAAAACCTTGCGTATAATTTTCAGTAAAAATTGGAGCATATTCTTCTCCAAATGGTGAGGTAATATCATTGAGAACAGATTTCATATCATCAACGTCAAATTTAGAATCAATTCTTAGTCTTCTATCAATTTGCTCTCCACGACTTGGATCTGCCCAATATCGTGATATGTAGTATGGATATTCATCACCTATAATTTTATTGTTTCCATTAGAAACATATCCTTTATCAGGATTGAAAGAATATGGCATTTCATCAAAAGGGATATATCCCTGCCAATCATGCTTTGTGGTAGTACCATCAAAAGGAATTAGCATTTCAGCATCAAGCCTTATTGGAACCTTTGAACTAGGTCTCCATCCAATATTTCCTTCCTTATCAGCATATGTCCAATTCTGACCAGGAGCACCAAACATTTTAGAAGCCTCAGAAAATTCTTCCCAATTAGATGCCTGAGCTAGCATAAATAGTGCAGTAGTCTCATCGAAGGCATCGTATTCTGTCCATTGAAATGATATGGCTTTATTTAAAGCTTTAGCATCTCTGTGTATTTTGCTAATAATTGGACCTCTGTGAGTCGAACGAATAGTAATTTTTCTGATGTCACCTGACTTAAGAGTGATCTCTTCTTCTTCAATTAATAAATCTCTCCACTCACCGTCAACATAATATTGTGTTTGATCTTCATTTAATGATTCGATATAAAAATCCATATCATCTGTCATCACATTAGTAAAACCCCATCCGATATGCTCATTATGACCAATAACTGGTAATGGGAAACCATAAAGACCATATCCCCCAAAATTAAAATTGTCACTTTTGAGTCTTATTTCATACCACCACGGTGGCTGATTGTAAGCCAAGTGAGGATCATTTGCTAAAAATGGTTTTCCAGAAATTGTTTTTGAACCTGATATAGCCCAGGCGTTGGAACCATATCCATCTCTATCCGTTTTTAATAGATTTCTTAAATCTTTCGTGTCGCTTGCAAATTGCTGATAACTCTTTAACAAAACATCATGGGAAGCTATGGTAACATAATCTTCTTTATAGGATGGTAATACTTCTGCTAAATAATCAGGGCCAAGCTGCTCATTAATCGCTCCAAAAAATAGCTCTGAGTCCCATCCACCTTGCAATTCCCAGGCCATCATTGTACTTAAAGCAATGATATCTAGTGGTTCAAATACTGGTAATTCTTTTATCTGTAGTAACTTGAATTCTAATGGATATTCA
Organism: uncultured bacterium; assembly: GCA_965656415.1. Classification (GTDB taxonomy): domain Bacteria; phylum Fidelibacterota; class Marinisomatia; order Marinisomatales; family Marinisomataceae; genus Marinisoma. Next base: position 5,172 of record CBFHKL010000012.1, on the reverse strand, counting down.
GAAGGACTTAAGTTTTGGACATACGCATTTATTCCATAACATGTATCTTCCAAATGCTTCAAAATGTCAGGAGAAACTTTATCTAAGGTCTTCTTGGCAGTTTTTTCAAAACCTAAAGTTCTTAAAAAACGATCTTCAGCGAATAATGTGTCATTAACCACTAAACTTAATTCCCCTTTATATGCATATTTCATAAAAGCCATTTGGAATAGTCTGTCTCTTGCTCCAATATAACCAGCAACTTTAAACATATCAGAATCGCTTTTGGCAAAAACACTAGGAACACCATAATCATCGAATAATACTTCTACATCATTGGATAAGGTCAATTCTGTGTTAATTCCATCATACAAAACCTCAGTTGGTTTCAAAAATGTATTAATAGAATAGTTTATAATTATAAATGAAACGATTATTAGAAATATAATTTTGTTACGCTTCCCCATAATTAAAAGTAAGGAAAAAAATTAAATTTATCTAATTGAAATCTTTATTATAGTTTTATCCTATGGCTTCTTTACCTTTTTCATTAGTTCTTATACGAATGCATTCTTCAATTGGTAAAATAAAAATTTTACCTCTACCTTTATCTTGATATTTATTTGCAACTTTACAAATAGCTTCCACTGCAGCATCTACATAATCGTTGTTAACAGCTATTTCAAGTCTCACTTTTTTTAGAAGAGTTATTTCATGAGAAATTCCTCGATAAACCTCTTGAATAGGTATTTCTTTTCCTTGACCTAATGCACTTGATACAGTGAATTTGTAAATCTTTCTTTTAAGAAGTTCCTCTTTAATTTCAGGAAGCTCTTCTGGTTGAACAATTGCAATTATTAACTTCATTTTTCTCTCCTTTATTCAACTGTAAAAATTTGAAATCCTGAATATGATTCCATTTCATGTTCAGCAATATCTAAACCAATGATTTCTTCTTCTTCGGATACTCTTACACCCATTAAAACTTTTATAGAATAAAAAATTAAAAAAGCTGATAAAGAACTGAAAATTCCATATGATAGCACACCTATAAACTGGGTTACAAAAGAGTAACTTTTTGAAAATATTCCGACAGCTAATGTACCCCATATTCCACATACAAGATGAACCGATATTGCTCCTACAGGATCATCAATCTTAATTTTATCAAAAAATATAATAGAAAAAACGACTAACATACCTGAGATTAAACCTACATATATCGCATTCATTGGAGATATAACATCTGCTCCAGCAGTTATACCCACAAGTCCAGCTAATGAACCATTTAGAATCATTGATAAATCGTTGGTTTTTAAGTAAAAGACAGAGGCCAACAATGAACCAACAATTCCAGCGGCAGCCGACAAGGATGTTGTCACAAAAACATAAGATACTGAACCGGGATCAGCTGAAAGTACTGAACCTCCGTTAAATCCATACCAACCAAACCATAAAAGAAATACTCCTATAGCTGCAAGAGGCATATTATGTCCCATTATTGGTTTTACTCCC
>CBFHKL010000012.1:0-3580 GCA_965656415.1 uncultured bacterium | reverse complement strand
ACCACCAACACTGTGTACCACTGTGGAACCAGCAAAGTCATAAAAACCCATTTGATGTAAGAATCCTCCACCCCATTTCCATGAACCTGCAATTGGATAAATTAGAGCAACATACAATAATGAAAACAATAAAAATGAATTTAATTTTATTCTTTCAGCTACTGCACCTGAAACAATTGTTGCAGCAGTTGCAGCAAACATTGCTTGAAAAATAAAGTCTGTATAGTATGTGTATTGACCACTAGCATATTCAATGAGCCCAGCGTCTCCAGCTGGAACATTTAGACCCCAGCCACCAAAACCAAAGAATTGACCAATAGAAAAATCACCAGGATACATTAAATTAAAACCACAAAGAGCATATGTTAATAGACCTATAGAAATTATGCTTACATTTTTAAACAGAATATTAACAGTATTTTTAGTTCTTGTTAATCCTGTTTCAAGTGCTGAAAAACCTAAATGCATTATGAATACTAATATAGTAGCAACAAGCATCCATAAATTATTTACTGTGAAAAGTTCTAATGAATTCACTTAAAACCCCCGCTTTTATTATTTTAATAAAATTTTAAAAAAATAAAGTCAAAAAGACAAAGAAAATTAATTATTAAGTATATTATAATTAATAACTTAATATTTTTAAGTAAAAACGATATTACTATTAAATTAAGTTAATTTTTTAAATGATTGGTAAAAAAATCAGCAGCAAACTTGAAAGATTTTTCTCTAGCTACATCATTACCACCCATGATTGGTCCTCTTCCCGCACAAGTTAATAATGCCAACTTTTGCATTGATGGATTGTTGATAGGAATTTTCCAGAATTCACTAAAAAATATAGTACCTTCGTTGTTCATTGGGAAGAAGCAATCACCAAGCGTGTAGCCATGTTCTAATTTAGTTAACTCCATCTCTCTGTCAAAAGAATGATGAGCATTTTCATAAATAGTGATATCAATATTATGAGGTAATCCACTTTGATCTATCTTATCAATGAAATTTGTACATGCGGTAGCTGGTACCCAATTATCTAATTCACCAAAAAGAATATGAATTGGTGCCTGACTAAAGATCATTGCCTCTCGTGGAAAAGGGTAAATTAGACATCCGGGATAAATTGGTAGATGTGCAGCAAACTTATATTTTCCGTTATTAATTGAATTAACTAATGGAATCCATGCAGAATATAGAGATACAGCTCCTCCTAAGCTCCATCCTGTTATTCCAGCTTTATTAATATCAATATTTGGATGTTCAGACAATGTTTCAAGAGCGAGGTAACTATCAAGAATCATCATTGCAGTAGTTACTTCAACTTGACTTCCAACCGTTGTATCAATATCTCTGCTATCAAAACTATGTAATTGGAATGTTGCAAAACCCAATTCATTATACATTTCTAAATATTTTAAATGATGGGGACCCCAATTCAGACTTCCTGCTACTCCAATAATAATTGGATATTTACTTTCTTTGTCAAAATTATCAGGAAAAGTTAAAATTCCAAAAATTGTCTGTTTTTCTTGATTATCAAGATCAGTAATTATTTCTTCAAAAGAAAATGGATTTCTGCTCTCAAAAATAATGGTTTCATTTAACGCTTCCTGGGCTATAATCTGAGAAAAAATTAATACTAGTAATATTTCTTTCATGATTTCTCCAATAATTGTAAATACGATTTAAATAGTAATCCACCTCCACCACTATAACCTACAAGCTCTCCATTACTTCCAACGATTCTATGACAAGGAATAATAATAGGTATTTTATTGGATCCGCTTACTCTGCCGACTGCTCTAGCAGATTTAGGCTCTTTAATTTTTTCAGCAACCTGCTTATAACTTTTTGTTTTTCCGTATGGAATTTTGGACATTTCTGTAAAAACTTTTAATGAAAACTCTGAACCTTCAATGAGAACTGGAATATCAAATTTTTTCAGCTTTCTAGCAAAATAAGCATTCAATTGATTTTGGACCTCTTTAGCAAATTTTGAAGGACTATTTTTATTGATTTTTAAAGATAATTGCCTTTCCATTAAATCATTTTTATTCTCTGAAAATGATAAGTCAAACAGCTTATTGTCATTAAATAGAATTCGAAAATAAAAATGGAAATTATTGACCTGGAATATTTTTTGATTCATGACCAAAAATTAATATCATCATGGATTTGTACTGTTTGGACTCTCATTTTTTTGTACCACTGTTTTCCGTGTTTCTTTGCTTCGATGTGTAAAAAATTTTTCCTCCAAATATCTATGCTTTCTAAATCTTTCCAATATGATATGAATGTGTTCTCATTTCCATCACCAAATTTATCATAACCTAGATACCCAGGAATATCTACCACTGCATCAATAGTTTTTTGATCCATATCAGCATAACCTTCTAAATCATTACTAAGTTGATATGAGAATATAACAGCATAACAACCTTTAACATTTTTTGGAATTTTATGGATTTTTTCCATTAAGCCTTACTTATAGTTGAAATTCATATAAATGAACAAATTAGTATCTTAAAATAAATCTGCTGCCACATTTAGTGCATTTTGCAAGAAAACTAATATACTCATACCACTTGGTTCTTACCCAAGTATGCTTGCATTTTAAACATTTCATAGTTCTCAAAATTTAAGTATTTTCTTTAAAAAAACTATACAATATCAAAGATAATGAACTCTAAAATACTAAAAATTATTATTGCTGGAATGGCCATTTGTATCATCTTTTTATCGTACAAATTCAATGATGTAAATAAAGACTTAAAAAAATATAAAGAACGCTATAAAGAACTATCAATTTTGTATTTAAATGAAGTGATTGAAGCTCCTAAACTTGAAGCGCCATCAGCTGAAGATATGAAAGTTACAACAATAGATTTTGATAGTAATATGCTACAATTCTCCGATCTTGAAAATAATATTTTCACTATTCAAGATTTTAAGGGGAAAAATCTTTTTATCAACTATTGGGCAACTTGGTGTAATCCTTGTTTAGCTGAAATGCCTTATATGGCTGAGCTGTATGAAAAATACAAAAATGAAAAAGATATTATTTTTTTATACTTATCTAGAGAAAAATTAGATACAATAAAAAATTATATACCAAAAGATGAAAGTCTTCAAAAACTGCCAATTTACAAGATTATCACAGATGATGAATTCTTTGCAACCTCAGGTATTCCAACTACCTTCATTGTTAACGCAGATGGAGAAGTTATTGTAAAGGATCTTGGAAGTGCTTTTTGGAATGACGAATCTGTCTTCAAATTCATTGATAATCTAATTGGTAATAATGAAATCTAATATTTCAATTATCACAGATGATCACTTTCCGTACCTTGGCAATGGAATTCAATTTAATGAACATTTATTTGGGTTAGAGTTTGATGCAAACTTAATTCAACAAACATCAGAATTGATATGGCAACCTAATTCCACCTTACCATACTCGACCCTTAAAAAACTTCCAGCTCCTTATAACATATTATCAGATATTGCGCTTGAAATGACCGTACACAACAATTCAAAAACAGGTTTAATTGGACAGAATGCACTTTTTGATGAAGTAAAATTA
>CBFHKL010000011.1:0-23109 GCA_965656415.1 uncultured bacterium | reverse complement strand
AGACTATAAAGATATATTTTATCTAAAGAATCAGAGTACAATTACAAAATATTGTACAAAACATTCAGAATTAGAAAATATAAAAAAAATACGTTCTAATGATAATGGTGTAGATAGAACCATTTATAAAATCAGTAGTTATGAATAATAAAATTCCACCTCCAATAGTCACTTTCATTTGTGGTATAGCAATTTATTTGTCAAAATCATTCTTTAATCAATTTTTTATTTACAGCAATAATAGAATTAGTCTATTTCTTCTAATTTTAGGACTGGTAGTTTTTATATCAGCTGTCAAATCATTTAGAAGACATAAAACAACTGTCAATCCTTTAGAACCTAGACAAGCATCTTCTTTAGTTACCTCTGGAATATTTAAGTTTTCAAGAAATCCAATGTACCTTGGAATGCTGATTATTTTATTATCCATATCTTTCAAGTTCAATCTAATTGGAGGAATGGTTACATCTCTATTTTTCTATATTTTTATTACAAAATTTCAAATTCTCCCAGAAGAAGCAGCAATGAATGATTTGTTTGGTGATGAATTTATTAATTATTCAAAGAAAACAAGAAGATGGATTTGATTATTAAAGGATAATTTCATGAATGTATATTTAGCCCTACTTTTTGCAATTCTATTTGAGGTAACTGGAACAATGTTACTTCCAGTAACAAAAGAATTTTCAAAGTTTATTCCAACTAGCTTGGTTATAATTTTTTACTCATTGTCTTTTTATCTTTTATCTGTTGCAGTTGTAAAATTACCATTATCAATTGTTTATGCCTCTTGGGCAGGTCTTGGTGTTTTTTCTGTAGCAATATTGAGCTACCTTTTTTATAAACAACCTTTGAATTTTCCAACAATAATTGGATTGTTTTTGATTGTTATTGGTGTTGTGCTGGTAAATGTGTTCAAAACTGATTAAATAAGCTTATATTTCGATTATAATGAAATTATTAGTAAATATTATTTTATTTGGAAGCTTATTTGCTCAATCACTTGATAATGAAGTAAATGAAAAATTTATTGAATCGCTTGTAGATGATTTAAATCGTCAAAGAAATAATTCTGTTATTAAAAGAATTGATGAAAGTATGATCATTGAAACTAATTATGCAAATCATGCTAAGGTCTTAAAACTAAAAGCCTATTATAATCTCCAAAATTTTGATGCAGCTCTTAATACTGCAAAATCAATGAATCCTCTCAACTTTGCTCCTAACCTAAAAACATCCTTTCATCTAACAATGGGAGATATCTATTCTTCAAAAGGATACTATAATTTTGCTTTTAAACATTATATTGATGCAAGAAGGTCAAATGAAGATTCAAGATCAAAAAGGCCTATCAATAAGAGAATAGCTAAAATTATACCATTAAATCTAGATTATGCAAATTTAGAATTAATGGAAATCTTAGAAGAGGATAACACTAATTTAAATATTATTCTTTTAGCTCAATCCTTCTCATTGATCTATAATAACTCAGAAGAAGTTTTAAATAAATTTAATGATATTGAGCAACGTTCTTTAGATAGAGAGTTTAGGTCAAGCTATAATTTTTTAAAAAGAAACGTCAATTCAAATATGTCATTTTCTAAAAAAGTGGGAGTAGTTCTTCCGTTGGAAGGTGAAGGTCTAGAAATTACGAATGCATTTCTTAAAGGGCTTTTAGAAGCAAATCAAAGCTCACAGTCGAATGACAAAATTCAATTTATTGTAATTGATAATTTTAGTGATCCAATATTAACAGTCGAAGCATTTAAAAATTTGGTTAATAAGCATAATGTTAGTGCTATAATTGGACCTTTTTTAGATAAAAACTTAATTGCAGGAGCAAGCTCAGTTTCCACTGTAGATATACCTATTTTTGCTCCATTTACATCATTAGATAATCTATCAAATGTTAACCAAAATGTTTATTTATTAAACTCATCTGTAGATTTTAGAAATCAGCTGTTAGCAAATCATTCATTTGCTGATTCAGAGCTAAATAATATTGCTGTAATTGCGCCAAGAACAGATTTAGGAATAAAAGAAGTAGACTCATTTTTAATTGCGCTAGATAAGCTCAATAAAGAGCCAGTATATATAGGCTGGTATGAAGAAAATTCTGCTATTGATTTGCAACCAAACTTTAATGAATTAAGAGATATTGCATGGGAAATTGAAACTCGTGATGAGTATCAAGAATTTTTAGGTGTAGAAATAGATGTTTTAGATTCAATGTTTGAAGTAGATAATGATGAAATTTATGATATGTTTAATTTAGAACAAGATGAGTCAATTGATTCTACAAAAGTGATTCTCGAAACTATCGATAGCATATTCTATCCAGTAAGTTCATCAGGGTTAGAATTTATTGCTTCACAAGTATCATTATCTAACCTAGAAACACAATTATTAGGAAATGAAAATTGGCTTAATCTTGACTTGCTAAAAGAAGAAAGTGTTTCTCCTCATATATCTGATATGTTATTTGTTTCAAATTATATTCCTAAATATTCCAACAATAGTGAATATGATTATAATCCTTCTTTAAATAATGCATTTCATTTTGGAATAGATTTTTCAAATTTTCTAATCAATTCAAACTTTAATAAATCAAGATTTATTTTAAATTCATCTTCAAGTTATGATGGAATTACTAGAAATTTTGATTTTTCAAACTCTAATTTGAATCAAGCATCAAAGGTAATTAGATTTTCAAATAGAAAAATCTACAATACAAATTAACATTTTATGATTTTTGATTTTTCAGATAAAATCAATAAAAGTGGAATAAAGATTCTTTTTTCTAACGATGAAGCAAATGACCACTTTACTGAAGAGATGACCTTCTCTATGAATCAGACTCACTCTACAAACTTGAAGATGATAAAAGAGGGAAAATTCATTTATGAAGATACTGATGGAATTTTTTCAAATGATAAAAATCATATTTTAACAGTTAGAACGGCAGATTGTTTACCAATTTTCTTTATTCATCAAAATGATAATATTTTTGGTGTTATACATGCTGGATGGAAAGGGTTAAAAAATGAAATAATTAAAGAATCTGCTAAATTATTAAAAAATTATGTAGATGATTTATCTGAAATGATTGTTTTTATTGGTCCATCAATTTCGCAAAAAAATTATGAGGTGAAAAATGAATTTATTGACTATTTTGGAAATAGCTTTATTGAAAATATAGATGATAAATTATTTTGCAATTTAAAGGAAATAGCTAAGTCACAATTGAATAAAATAGGTATTACAAGAGTTATTGATAGCAATCAATGTACTTATGAAAATGAAAATTATCATTCTTATAGAAGAAATAATACTACAGAGCGGATGGTGGGCGTAATTTATTATGAATGAACTGATCAATTATATTATTCTAGGAATGATACAAGGATTGACAGAATTTTTTCCTGTCAGTAGTTCTGGACATCTTGTTTTATTTCAAGATTTTTTAAAAATTAACAATGAAGGAGCTTCAGCTGAAATAATTGCACATTTCGGTACTTTATTCAGTATTCTTTTGTTTTATAAGGCTTCATTCTTTTCTGCAAAAAATGATGACGATTTTTTCCATTCAAAAACCATAAAACTTTTAATAATATCTACAATTCCAGCCATAATTTTTGGGCTTATCTTTGATTTTGAACAGTTTTTTAATTATCAGTTTGTGCAATTCTCATTAATGATAAATGGAATACTTATAATATTAATGAGTCTTTTAAAAAATTCTTTTTCATTTAATTTTAACATGCAGTCTGCTTTACTACTAGGTGTATTTCAATCAATAGCTATACTTCCTGGAATTTCGAGATCAGGTATGGTAATAAGTTCAGCAATTATGCTTGGACTAAATAAAGAAAAGTCTATTCAATACTGTTTTTTTATGGTTATTCCTGTTATCATTTTATCTATTTTTTATGAATTATTATTTTCATCTGGTTTTGAAGCAATTAATTTATTAGATGGTTTAGGACTTTTTCTATCCTCCTTTGTATTTGGATATCTAAGTTTATTTTTTCTAGTAGAATTTTTGAAAAAATTTGATTTTTGGTGGTTTGGTCTTTATTGCATATTTGTGAGTATAATTACATGATTGAAACAATATTTATCCTTTATCTTTTGTTGATTATTTGTGTAGGAATTTTTTCAAATAAGTTTGTCACTTCACAACTCGATTTTTTACTAGCTGGAAGAAGGCTTGGACCTTGGGTTACTGCATTTTCTGAAAGAGCTTCCGGAGAATCTGCTTGGCTACTTCTTGGACTGCCTGGCGCAGCAATTGCTATTGGATATGGTGAAATTTGGGCAGTAATTGGTATAACTATTGGAATAATATCATCTTGGTTTCTAATTGCAGAGAAATTAAGAGATGAGACAGAAAAATTAAATTCTCTAACAATCCCAGATTTTCTAGATAAAAAATTTAACGATTCATCTGGTCTAATTAGAACTATTTCTGCGTTAATAATAGGAATCTTTTTTACTTTTTATGTTTCAGCACAATTTCATGGCTCAGGAAAGATCCTTAACACAATTTTTGGTATTGAACCTTTGTACGGAATAACTTTAAGTGCAATAATCATTATAATTTATACGATTCTAGGTGGTTTGCTAGCAGTTGCGTGGACTGATTTGATTCAAGGCGTCCTAATGATTGGTACTTTAGTTATTTTACCAATTGTTGGTATTTTTGAGTTACTATCTTTAGATCAAAGTTTATCAGAGTTATTAAAGTTTGATAGTCTAGAAAAAAATTCAATTTTTTCAGGACTTTCAGGTATCGGTGCTCTATCTGTAGCCTTAGGAGGAATGAGTTGGGGGTTAGGATATTTTGGGCAACCTCATCTACTTATAAGATATATGGCCATAAAGTCTGTTAAGGATGTAAAAAAAGCAAAATGGATTGCAGCGTTATGGGCTATTCCAGGTATTTCAGGCGCATTTATGATTGGAATTGTGGCATTAGGTTATTTTGGAGAAGAATTTTTTGTTGGCAAAGATGCTGAAATTGCAATGCCGTTATTAGCACAAACATTGCTTCCTGCATGGATTGCAGGATTACTGATTTCAGGAGCTGTAGCTGCAATGATGTCAACTGCAGATTCTCAATTACTTGTGTCTACTTCAGCTATTAGCGAAGACTTAAAGTTCAATAAAGTTATTAAAACTAAAAACTCTAATAAATTAACTAATACAAGGTATATTACTATTATTTTAGGACTTTTTGCCTATATAACTGCTATGTATTCAGAGATTTCAGGAGATACAATATTTGGAATTGTAAGTTTTGCTTGGAGCGGACTTGGCTCATCTTTTGGCCCTGCTGTAATTTTATCTTTATGGTGGTCAAAGACTACTAGAGAAGGAATTATTGCTGGTTTATTGACTGGATCAATTGTAACAATAATATGGGGAAGCAGCCCATTCTTAAAAGCAATTATAACTGAAAGATTAACGAGCTTTGTACTGGCATTTATTGTGGTCATAGTTATTAGTAAGTTGACTTATAAAGATTACAAAAGAACTTCTAGTACAAATAATGATACCCACATTCAGTCTGGTAGTTATGGAATTTCTTAAATCAAATAAACTATAAAGATGGTAAAAGCATTACAATTTATATCCAATGAAACTCAATCTTTTGATAATAACTATTTGCTAGTTGGAGATAATGATTTTTTATACCTATATATTAAAAATCAAATTATTAAAAAATCACAAAAAAAAGATGAAACTTTAGTATTTGATTGTGCAGATAAAAGTGATTCATTAGATCAAATAATCAACTCACTAGGATCCCAAGATTTATTTTCAAACAATAAGCTAATTATTATTAAAAATTTAAATAAGCTGAATAAAAAAAATTCAGAAGTTTTACTTAATAACATTAATACAAACAGTACTCATCAAATTCTTTGTATTGATAATAATTTTTTATCATATGATTATAAATCTAAATCAAATGTAATTAAAAGTGCCTCAACTAAAGAACTTTCAAAAATATTAAATATTATTGATATCTCTACACCGTTTGAGAGTGAAATGAGACAATGGATACAATTATTTGCAGATGAATTAAATATTAAAGTTTCAAACAGTTATTCTCAAAAAATTATTGAAATTTTTGGTAACAATTTTTCTGAGATATTTAATGAAATGTCTAAATCTAGCCTAATATCTCCTAATGAGGAAGATTTACTAAGCTCTCTTGAAAAATCAACTTATAACCATAAAGATAAGCAGTTATGGGAATTAAACTATGCAATATGCGATAGGAGAGTTGATTCAATTTTTGAGAATGGTTTATCAATTATGAGACAATATGGGCTTTCATATTTAATCAATTCTATGTTTAGTGTTTTAGAGGCAATTTTCATTACCAAGAAAAACAATGGAACATTATTAGACAGTCCAAGTAGAAGTATTAGAGGAAATTTATTAAAGAGAATTGCTCCAGCAACTCAAAATTATTCTCTTGAAGAGTTGGAACATGCCATTAATATTTTTGCTCAAATTGATATAAAAGTAAAAACAACTAAAATTATTGATGAGACAGAATTTGCAAATATTATCAACGGAGTCTTCAAAAGTGAACGATAAATTTAAATTTTCAGATGAAAAATTAATATTGAGATTTCAAGAAGGTGATATTAATGCATATAACGAGCTTGTTAAAAGATATAAAGATAGATTATTTAATTTTGTATTGAGATACTTCAATAATGCTGAGCAGGCTGAAGATGTAGTTCAAGATACCTTAATAAAACTATATACACATGCTAGTTACTATAAGAATATTGCAAAATTCTCAACCTGGATTTTTACAATTGCAAAAAATAATGCATTAACTGAATTGAGGAAAAACAAAAGAAAGCAAACTGATTCTCTTTGGACAGAAGATGGAAAAGTTATTGATATAAATTCTAAAGAAGAGTCTTTAGAATCTAAAGTTCAAAATGAAATTGCTATTGATCAATTAAACAAGTTTTTAGACGAGATTCCTGAAAATTTTAGAATGGCTGTAGTTTTAAGAGATTTTCAGGAACTTTCTTATGAAGAAATTAGTACAATACTGGAAATACCAATTGGTACGATTAAATCTAGAATAAATAGAGGTCGAATTCAGTTGGCACAAAAAATGAAACATTTTAAGGAGTAGATATGGATTATAATAAATTTGAAGATAGAATATCTGATTGGATCGAAAATTCTATGGATATTAAAGAACGTAAGGAATTTGAACAATTTCTTACTGAAAATCCTGAATATCAGAAAAAAGTCGATTCTGTACGAAAAACTATCAATATCATGAAAACTACTCCTTCTTTGAAAACTTCTGAAAATTTTGATAAAAAACTACAAGATCGAATAAATGCTCTAAGTGAAAATAAAAAAATAAGTTCTGGAATTATGGGTTTTTCAAGGCAAAATTTTGTTTATTTAACTTTATCAGTTTTTTGCATCTTTATGTTGTCGGCTTATTTACTTCAACCTTCACAGTCAAACTATTTTATAGCAGATGAAGACACTTCATCAAAAGAAGCTTTATCCAACGAAGATGAAACTGAAATAAAAGATGTCGAGTTATTAAATGATGTTAATGGGTCATTTGTTAGCGATAAAGATTAATTTTCATAGAATTGTAAATATCCAAAGTCAGGTGTAATTTGCATAGTTATGCGAATGAAATATTATTTAATTATTTTTTTAACTTTTTTGCTGGCTAGTTGCGCTTCAAATTCATCAAATTTATCTAATGTACCAGAACAAGATGCCCTAGAAGAGTTAAAGACCGAAAACTCAAAAGACCCTTTTGGAGGGGTACAATTTTTCATGGATGGAATGATGTTTTTTGAGCAGGGAGATTATGCTAGAGCAATCTTAGAGTTTCAGGATGCAATTGAGGCCGGTTCTAATTCTGCGGAAGTATTTTTTAATATGTCTGAAGCATATTGGATGTTGCAAAAATTTGATAAGAGTATTTTTTATGCGAATAAAGCTATTTTATTAGATAACAATGCTTTGGATTACAAAATATCTTTAGGAAAAAAGTTCATTGCTTTAAATGACTATGAATCATCTTTAGAAATTTTTACAAAAATAATTGAAACTGATTCAAGCAATGCTGATATACTTTTTATTATTGGAGATTTGAAGGCTGAATTAAATGATATAGATGGAGCACTTCTTTATTATCAAGAGGCTTTTAACAATAATAACGAATTAATACTAGCACTAGAAGTAGCTGCTGAATTAGCATTTAACTCAAACCATAGAGATTTAGCTAAAATCTTTAAAAAACTTCTTCTAGCAGATCCATCTAATTCAGAATATTTAAGAGGATATCTTGAGTCAAACGAAGGTGGAAATGTCGAAGAACTTTTAGGTTTATTACAAATAGATTCTATTCAGCGCAACCCATTCTATAATAACTTATATAATCAAATTGCCTTAGAGTATCTTCGTTTAGGAAGATTAGAATCTGCAGAAGAATTTTTACAAAAATCTTTATCAAAAAAAGACAACGATAGATTTGCCCTATATTATCTGTCATTAGTTTATAGAGATATAGGCAGGAATGATTTAGCATTAGAAGTATCTAAAAAACATACATCTTTTTATCCAAATGATAAGGAAGGATACATCAATTCATCTATTGCTTTGATAAGTTTGCAAAAATTTGAAGAAGCTATTGATGAGTTGAATCTAGCTGTATCAATATTTCCGAATGATTTTGAAGTAAATTATTTTTTAGGATTAGCAAATTATTCAGCAAGAAACTTTAATAAAGCAGAAAAATTTTATGCTAAATCATTACTGATAGATCAAACATCTGTTGCAGCTATGCATGGATTAGCTATGACCTATGATCAAAATGAAAAATGGGAAAAATCCGATGAGCTTTATACAAAATTGATTGTTATAAATGACAGAGATGCTCAAGCATACAATAATTTTGCATATAGCTTAGTTGAAAGGGATGAAGATTTAGAATATGCCTTATCACTTGCAGAAAAAGCTATTCAAATTAGCCCAGATGTCTCTGCATATCTGGATACCATTGGATGGATTTATTATAAGTTATCAGAATTTGAAAAAGCCAAAGATTATATTAGCCAAGCTTTACTATATGAGGATACAAGCTCAGTAATACTTGAACACTATGGAGATGTTTTGATTAGCTTAAATGAAATAGATGAAGCTATTATATTTTACAATAAAGCTCTTTTACTTGATGAAGATAACAATAATCTAAAATTAAAAATTTCTTCTTATGATACTGAATAGAAAGCTTTTAATAATTTTCATTACTATAGTTTTTATTTCATGCTCTTCAAATAATGATATTCAAATAATAAATTCTGAAAATGTAAAAATTGAAGAATTAAAAAAAGAGTTTAGTAGGGTCATTGGAAGCGGTTTGCTTCAAGGTAAAGGAAAATCAAATTTTTCCTCTGGATTTATTTTTGAATCATCAGAAAATAATTCGATTATTGTTTTTAAAGACTTTTTAGGTAGAAGGCAATATATGATTGAAATAGAAAATGGCTCAATTAAATATTTAGACGTTAGAAAGAAAGTCAAAATTTCAGAGCAAGAGTTCAATCGTTTCTTTCCATTATCTAATCAGCTAAATTCAGATTTTTATAAAGGTATTCTTTGGGGTGATACAGAAGCATTGAATGAAATTGATATACAATTTAAAAATTCATATGTAATTACTACAAAACTGATTTCAATTGATGGTAGTAATTATCTCAACGAGATTGTATTTTTATTAAATAATGAAAAACAGAATTACACACTAAAATTTAATAGAAGAAATTTTGAATAATGAAAAGCTTAAGCATCCTTATACCCGTTTTTAATGAAGAAGAATCACTTCAAGTTTTGTTTGATGAATTAAAGCACGACTTTGAAAATAATCAATCTATTGAAGTCATTTTTATAAATGATGGTTCATCAGACGGTTCTCAAAAATTAATTGAAAAAGAAATAGCAAACCATTCAACATGGAAGCTTATAAATTTATATAGAAATTATGGAAAGTCTGTCGCACTTCAGTCGGGAATTGATATTGCATCAGGAGAGTTAATAGCTACATTAGATGCAGACCTACAAGACGATCCAAAAGAGCTCATAAATCTTGTTAGGGAGTTAAAAAATGATGATGTCATTGTTGGTTGGAAGAAAAATAGATTAGATCCTCTTGAGAAAAGAATAGCATCAAGAGTATTCAATTTTTTTATAAAAATATTTAGTGGATTGAAAATAAAAGATTCTAATTCTGGAATTAAGGTTTTGAAAAGAGAGGTTGCAAAGTCATTGAATCTTTATGGAGGTAGACATAGATATATTCCTTTATTAGCTCATCAAAAAAGTTTTCATGTCAAAGAAGTTGCTGTCAATCATAGAGAAAGAAAATTTGGTATATCTAAATACGGAGCAGAGAGATATAAACATGGTTTTTTTGATTTTTTAACTATTTTATTTCTTGGAAAGTACATGGACAGGCCATTACACTTTTTTGGTATGATAGGTTTTTTGTCAATATTGTTTGGGATTGCAGCTGAGATATACGTACTGTATTTAAAATATATTTTACTTCATTCTTTTCAGCAACATATTGCAATGATTATTTTTGGAAGTCTTTTAATTATTACTGGAGTTCAATTATTTACCTTTGGATTAATTGGCGAAATTATTGTGAACAAAAATCATAAAACAAAAAATTTCATAAAAGAAGTAATTGAATAATAATTTAAAAATTGTCTCTATTGGTCCATATTCACCTTATAGAGGTGGTATTTCTGATTTTAATCATGATTTAATCAATCAATTAAAAAAAACTCATAATGTTTCCATTTTAAATTTTGAAAAATTATATCCTAGTATCTTTTTTCCAGGAAAATCTCAATATAAAAACAGATCTTCAGACAGTGATAAATCTTTTAGAATTTTGAACCCCTTAAATATTTTTTCTTGGAAGAAAGCAGTTAGAAAAATTAATCAGATGAAAAGCGATATCGTTATTTTTTCATATTGGCATCCATTTTTTGCTCTTATGTATTCATATATTGGTAAAAATATAAAAACAAAAAAAATATACTTTTTAATCCACAATGCTAAACCTCATCAAAATTTTCCATTTCAAAAATTTCTTATTAAATATATGTTACAGCATGCAACTCATTTAGTAGTTATGAATGAGAACGAAAAGCAAATAATTAAAAGCTATAATTTAAAAAGTGAGATTATTATTTCTTTCCATCCTATTTATGAAATTGATTTTAACATAAATGATCGAGCGCAATTTAAAAAAGAACTTGGAGTTAAATCAGAACCAACTATTCTGTTTTTTGGACTTATTCGAAAATACAAAGGTCTAGATGTTTTAATCAAAGCTGTAAAATATCTCAAGTCGCATATTCCAAATATTAAAGTCTTTGTTGTTGGGGAGCCATATACAGATATGAATTTTTATTTGTCCCAAATTAAAAAATATGACCTTGAAAGCTCATTCATTTTAGATCTCAACTTTGTAAATAAAGAAAGGCTGAAGAAATATTTTCTTAGCTCAGAACTAATAATTTTACCTTATAAAAGAGGAACACAAAGTGGAATTCTATCTCTCTCAATGAATTTCAATTTACCTTCAATTGTTACCTCAAGAGGTGGTCTTAAAGATTATGTAATTGACAAAGAAACTGGATTTATTGTAAATCCTGATGCAAGTGAAATTGCTACATCAATTAAATCATTTTTTGATAAAAATATGTTTAATGAAATGAGTAGAAGTATATCTATCCATAAAAAGAATTTTTCATGGGAAGAATTCGAAAAAAATTTAAAGCTCAATGATTAAAAACTTAGGTACAAATAAAGTTCACATTGTTGTTCTTACATGGAATAATAAAGATCTCTTAAAAAGATGCTTAGAATCGATAGAGAATATTAATTATTCTGCCAACATGTATGATTATAACAACTTTACTATTAATGTAATTGATAATAATTCTTCAGATAATTCGATAGAGATGATTGAAAATGAATTTCCGAAAGTGAATGTAACCCGAAATAATAAAAATTTAAAATTTGGATCTGGTTATAATTCAGGATTAAAAAAAATGAATTTTGATGATAATGATTTTATTGTTTTATTGAATGATGATACAATTGTAAGTAGAGATTTCATATACGAACTAATTAATCCATTATTAAATGATAAAAATGCAATAATATCAGTCCCCAAAATATTGTATTCATCAGACATTAATAAAATTTGGTATGCTGGAGGAGTAGTTGATCTATGGAAAGGGTTAATTTACCATATTGGAATAAGAGATTTTGACGGACCCAAGTATTCTTTTCTAGGTGAAACGCAATATGCAACTGGATGTTGTTTGTGTTTAAGATATAAGGATTTTAAAAAACTTAATTTTTTTGATGAAACATTTGATATGTACTGTGAGGATGTTGATTTATCATTGAAGGCTCGTCAATTAAATAGAAAAATAATCTATGCTCCAAAATCTATCATTCTTCATAGTGTATCTCAATCTTTAGGAGAGCATTCGTATAAGAAAAATATAATGAAGTTAAAAAATCAGTTAAAAATTTTTTGGAAGCATGCCACAGGAATCCAATTAATTTCTATATCTTTTTATTGGCTATTATTTCATTTACCATATCAACTTATAAGATGGTTATATTTAAGAAAGAAATGAGTAGCAAACCATCCAGTCAGAAAACTATTTTAAGTGAAGCTTTTCTATCATTTTCTGGAATG
Source organism: uncultured bacterium (assembly GCA_965656415.1). Taxonomy (GTDB): domain Bacteria; phylum Fidelibacterota; class Marinisomatia; order Marinisomatales; family Marinisomataceae; genus Marinisoma. Next base: position 10,307 of record CBFHKL010000011.1, on the reverse strand, counting down.
ACATTAGGTTCAGTTTTTAGGTACATATTTTCTATAGTTATGGCAAGATTTCTTGGTGCGCAGATGTTAGGTATTTATTCGCTTGGAAATGCTGTAACAAGAATTGCAGAAATATTTGCATTAATGGGTCTCGATAATGGCGTTCTAAGATTTGTTAGTAGAGATACTGAAAATACTCACAACGTTAATAGTTCAATTTATTCATCTTTAAAAGCTGGATTATTATCAAGTATTGTAATTTCAATCATTTTATTTTTCTCTGCTGAATTAATAGTAAATGATTTACTTAAAGAAGATAAATTTTTGATTACAGTAATTAAAGTATTCTCCTTAAGCCTTCCTTTTACAGTTTTAACATTAATATCATCATTTGCTACACAGGCTTTTAAAATTTTAAAATATAAAATTTTTGTAAATCAAATTGTTAACCCTCTAATACTTTTAATTGCATTTTTAGCTTCATTCTATATTCTTGGAACACAACTATCAATTTTAATTCCAACAGTTACTTCTGCTATTATAGGTTTAATATTCATATTAAAATTTTTAAGAAACTTTACAAAAATCAGCTTTAATAATCTTATCAAATCAGATATAAATAAAGAAATTTTGAAATTTTCTATTCCGTTAATGTTTGTTTCAGCTATTGGAATCATAATGCATTGGGTTGATATTGTAATGTTAGGAATTTTATCGAATGCTACAGATGTTGGTATGTATCATCCAATTGATCGAACAGCTGGATTAGTAAGGATGATCTTGTTTGCTTTTGCTGGAATTTTTGCTCCTATATTTTCAGAACATTATTTCAATAAAAATATTTTAGGCATGCAAGAATCATATCAATCATCTTCCAAATATATTTTAATGTTCTCATTACCTGTTTTTATATTTTTATTTATTTTTGCAAATCCAATGTTATTGCTATTTGGCTCAGAATTTCAAAATGCAATTGCCCTTAAGATTTTATTAACTGGAATTTTTGTTCAAACAATTTTTGGCTTAGGTTCTTCAACGCTTTCAATGAGTGGAAACACTGCATTCAATTTAATTAATGTATCTATAGCTCTTATTCTAAATATCGTTTTGAATTTTATATTAATTCCACAGTATGGTATTATTGGAGCAGCATTATCAACAGCTATAGCATTATTTATTCTGAGTATTTTAAGATTTATAGAAAATATTCTGATAATGAATCTGAATTTATTTTCATTCAAACTTATAAAACCACTTATCTCTGGTTTAATGACATTTTTAATCTTTGTTTATTTAAAAAATATATTTTCAAACTTATTTAGCTTAGATAACATTTTTAGTTTAGCCATTTACTTATTGGCTCACTTTATATTTGTTTCTTCAACTTATTTCACAATATACTTTTTATTGGGTTTTGATAAAGAGGATAAAGAATTAATAAATTCATTTAAAAAAAATTGATTTAAAATGAATCTTGCTATCTTAATTTTAATTTATTCTATTTTTGTATTATTCTTTTTTTATGATGTTATAATTTTAAATAACACATTTGCTTCAGGAGATTCTTTTAATCCTTATGCTATTCATCATATTCTTGACAAGCTTAGATTAATTTCTTCGGAATGGCCCCAATGGCAACCATGGATTTTTTCTGGAATGCCAACCCTTGAAGCATTTACATATGTCAATCTATTATATTTGCCTAGTTACTTTTTAGATTTTTTAGGTGTTTCTGATTTAAACATACAATTCATTCATCTAGTTTTTTCTGCTGTAGGTATGTTTTATTTAGTGCAAAAGCTTGTTGAAAATAAGAAAATTGCATTCATATCAGGACTGCTTTGGATATTAAATCCTTTCTTAATTACTATGATTGTATTTGGACATGGAAGTCAGATGATGACAGCAGCTTTTTTCCCAATTACATTATATTTGCTTTTTAGATTGAAAGATAATCAATCAATTTCCAATATGCTTTTATTCGCTTTGTTTCTAGGTTTTCAATTACAAAGAGCACATGTTCAGATAGCTTACTATGCTTGTATGTTACTAGGATTTTTCTTCATTTATTCTTTTTATCAGAATAGAAGTAAAAAGTATGCTTCTTTATTCTTTTCAGGAATTATTATTGCATTTCTAATTGCTTCACATATTTATTTACCATCATTGGATTATCGTGAAATGTCGATTAGATCTAGTGACATGGGTAGTTTTGCCTATGCAACCAATTGGTCTATGCATCCAAAGGAATTATTAACATATATTATGCCTAATTACTTTGGATTTGGAGGCGCAACTTATGAAGGTTTTATGCCTTTTACCGATTTCCCAAATTACGTTGGATTATTTGTTCTGCTATTTGCTTTTTTATCATTAAGGAAGTTAACAAACTTAAGAATATTTTTTTGGAGCGTATTAGTAATTTCAATTCTCTTATCGTTTGGAAAGTACTTTGAAATCTTCTACCAATTTTTCTATAATTATTTACCCTTTTTTAACAGTTTTAGAGTTCCTAGTATGATTCTAATTCTTTCAAACTTTTGTATATATATATTAAGCGCTTATGGTTTAAAAGATGCTATAAAAAGTATTGAGTGTAAATTTCCAAAGATTCAGTCTGATATAATTTTATCTATATTTTTGATACTCTCTTTATTTGATATCTATAGAATTGATAACAGAATTATTAACCCAAAACAGGATTCTGGTCAACAAAATCAGATCACATCTATTGATAATTTTGAATCAGTATTTTATGAGGATGAAACAATAATTTTTCTAAAAGAAAATCTTGGCTTAAATAGGATTTACCCAGCAGGTTCTTTATTTACCGATCCAAAATTTAAATATCATGGGATTGAATCAGTTGGAGGCTATCATCCAGCAAAATTTGGTCATTATTCTGAATTGTTAAAAAACACAAATAACCTACTTTCAATACCAGTATTACAATTTTTGAATGTAAAATATATAATAAGTCCTGTCGAAATTTCTCATCAAAAACTTATTCTTGAGAAAAAGGCAATTTTTCAATCTGTTAATGGAAAGAAAAATGTTTATATATATCATTTAGATCAAAGCAATCCAAGAGCTTGGTTCGTAAAAGATGTTATTAAAGAAGACCAAAATTTATATAATTATTTAAATGCATCTGCATTCAATCCATCAAAAACTGCTATTGTAAATAAATTAGAAAATTCAAGGTATTCTGAAGGTAAAATTTTAAATATTGATTGGGATATAGAAAAAATTATTATTGATTATGAAGCAAAAGAAAAAGGAATTCTAGTGCTAAGTGAAATTTATTATCCTGCTAGATGGAAAGCTTATACTGATAGTAATGAAGTTGAAGTTTTGAAAGCAAACGGTGTCTTACGAGCAGTTGAAGTCAAAGCTGGAACAAATAAGATAATTTTTCAATATGATAATTCTTTATTTAAAATATTACATACGGTTTCTAATCTTATAATACTTTTCATTAGTTTTTACATTTTACAACCTAAAGTTATGGCCTTGTTAAAGAACTTAAGGTAAACTAATTTTAGTCCATGAATCAAAAAATAATAATTATGCAACAAAGTGAAGCATCTTTTCTAGATATTTTTCTTTCCCAGTTACCAATCTTCCTTATTTTTTTAGTTATATACTATTTCATTCTCAGACCTAATTCTAAAAAACAAGAATCAGTTAAATTAATGCAAGAAAAGTTAGCAAAAGGAGATAGAGTAGTTACTATTGGAGGGATTCATGGAAAAGTTACTGCGCTAAAAAGCGAAACTGTAATCATAAAAATATCTAATGAAAATGAAATGACGGTTGATAGAGTTGCAATTGCAAAAGTTAAAAATTCATCTAAATAATTTATGGCAGTTCAAAAAGTAGTTACATATGGTCATTCTGCTCTTAGAGCAATATCAAAAAATATAACAGACTTTTCAAAAATCCGAAGCTTGATAGATGATCTTTTTGATACAATGTATGAGTTTGATGGTATTGGATTAGCAGCAAACCAAATTGGAATAAATAAACGCATATTCGTAGTAGATATTTCTCATACAGAAGAATGTGAATCCCCCTTGGTATTTATAAATGGTAAAATAATTGACGGTGACGGTTCCTGTGTTGATTCTGAAGGATGTCTTTCTTTGCCAGAAATTAGAATTAACGTTGAAAGGTATGAATCAATAACATATGAGTATTTAGATCATAACCTTGAGAAACATACAAAAAGTTTTAATGGATTTCTTGCCACTGTCATTCAACATGAAAATGATCATCTCGACGGCAAATTAATAACAGACTACGCTACACCTGCTGATCTTTTAAAATATGATAAGGCTCTTAAATTGATGAAATCAAGCAATGTCAAATAAAGATCTAAATATTATTTTTTTTGGTAATACTGATTTTTCAAATCCAACTCTTCTTGCTTGTAATGAAAGTTTTAATCTCAAAGCTGTTATTACAAATAAATCAAAAAAAATGGGTCGTGGTCAAAAAATTCTTGATACTCCCGTAATGGCTTTAGCTAAGGAAAAGAATTTTAAGATTATTGAGGGAATTGATTTAAATAATGAGAGTTTTGCTCAAAAGCTTAATGATTTAAATCCTGATTTTTTTGTAGTAGTTGCATATAGAATTCTTCCTAAGTCTTTATTGGATATTCCAAAATATGGATCAATTAATATTCATTCTTCTTTATTGCCAAAATACAGAGGGGCTGCTCCAATTCAGCATGCGTTATTAAATCAAGATAATTCAACAGGGATTTCTACTTTCTTAATTGAGCCAAAAGTTGATACTGGAAAAATAATTGATCAATTTAAGATTGAAATTGCCAAAGATGATAATTATGGATCTTTATCAAAAAAATTAAGTGAAGCGGGGGCAGACCTTATTAAGTCTTCAATTGATAAATGTATAAACAATCCTTTAGATATAATTGAACAAGATGATAGTATGGCTACCTTAGCTCCAAAAATTTCAAAGGAAGATTTAAAAATAGATTGGAATGATAATTCAGATAAGATACTAGCTAAAGTGAAGGCCTTTTCTCCAACACCTGGTGCTTTTACTACCATAAATAGTAAAAGATTAAAAATTTTTAAAGCTGAGTCGATAGATAATGATAATAAGTATCAAATTGGTGCGATATATAATGTAGATAAAAATTATTTCGATGTAAAATGTGGTCAAAATGCTATACGACTTTTCAGCGTTCAATTAGAGGGTAAAAAAGCAATGGATTCAAAAGATTTCATTGTAGGTTATCAAGATTTAGATTCAAGTATTCTTATATGAAAAATATATTTAAAAACTTATCCATTTTCATATTCACTGGTGTGATGGTTTTAATAGCATTTAATTTTATTTTAATGCCATTATATATTAATGCGAGAAATGTTGTTGTGATTCCAGATTTAGAGGGTCTCACTATAGATGAAGCAAATAAGTTGTCAAAATCTGAAGGTATTGAGGTGGTAGTCGCAGATACTATTTTTACAAATGACTTAAATCCTGATATTGTAATTGAACAATTTCCAACATCTGGAAAAGAAGTAAAACTTGGAAGATCAATCAAAGTAAAAATTACTCAATTTAATCAAAAAATTATTGTTCCATCTTTATTAGGTAAAACATTAAGAGCTGCAGAAATCCAATTGGATCAAAGTGGAATAGAGTTGGACTCTATTTATTATTCATTTAGTTCAAAATATCCCAAAGGAATCGTTTCGTGGCAAAGTCCAACAGAAAATGATAGTATAAGAAAAGGATTTGGTGTAAGAATTGAAGTTAGTAATGGATTAGCCCCAAATGATTTAGTAGATGTTCCTGATTTTCAAGGAATTTTTCTTAGTGAGGCACTTAAAATCATGCAGGAGAAAGGCTTCTTTGAAGGAAAGATTCAGTATGTTGATAATAAAAAATATCTACCAAATACAGTATTAAATCAAAGTCCTAAAGAAGGGACGAAGGTTTCTCAAGGTTCAAAAATTAATTTAGTAATAGTAAAATGATTCGAATTGTTCATTTATCACTAATTTTTTTATTTCTTTTTTCATGCAACAATAATGATTCATCCAAAGTTGAATTATCTAAGGATATAGATTTTAATATTTTAGTTAATGATTATAAATTAATTAATTCTGATTCCTTGCAAGTTAAACTAAACTACCAGAATCCTGGTTTAAGCAATATTGCTATGAGTTGGTCAACTAATGATATTATAAATGGAAAATTTGATTTTGGTTCTGACTCGTTGAATGCCGATGTAAGAAATATTCCAGTTAGCATAGATACTGATTCAGTCTTTATTGATTTAAAACAGGATGGGATATCTATTCATAGCTTTTCTGTCAAAGTTCAGCCTAGAAATCAGCAAAAAGTAATTATACTTAATGATAATGAAAGTAGTTTTTCAAGTCTTATAGATGGTAATAGATTATTTCAGTATGATCTAGTTAGAACTGAAAGTTTCAAAAAGTATGATTTTTCCGGATATGATATTTTGATAGTAGAAGATGTAAAAGATTTTTCAGATAATTTAATTAGAGAAATCCAAAAATTTATGTTGAGTCAAAAAACAATTTTATACTTTATGGAAAATGTAGACACTGAATACTTATCCAAAACTCTTGATTACCCAAAAATAAAAGCGTTAAGAGGTACCTCTAAGAATCAATTCTTTAAGTTTAATGAAGAGTATCCAAATAAATATTTATCAAAAAATAGCAAAGAATTTCAAATATTTAGATTTTATGAATTAAAAGATTATAAGACTGATGAAGCTTACTTTAGTATTTCAACTAGTGATCCTCTTGTAATCAAAAAAAATATTCTAGGCTCAAAAGTGGTATTCTTAGCTACAAAAATTGATGAGGAATGGACTAATAAGCTTTTTAAAGAATTTGTTTATGATCTTTTTATAGAGCTTGTACATAATCAGATTGTAGTAAATGAATCGTAAAACTGAAACCGCGATTGTTGTTGCTCCAAGAATATGGAAAAGCAGCAAGAATTATCATAATAGTGTTGAAGAAATATCTTTACTTGTTTCTACTCTTGGTCTAAAAGTCAAAGGAGTGGTGGAACAAAAAATAAACACAATTAATCCTGCATATTTTATTGGAAGTGGAAAAGCAAAGCAAGTTATTGATCAGGCTAAAATGATGGGAGTAGATTATATAATTTTTGATGAAGATTTAAGTCCAGTTCAAACAAAAAATTTTCAAAAATTAAATAAAGAGATTAAGCTGCTAGATAGACCTGGCGTAATACTTGAAATTTTCTTTAGAAACGCAAAATCTAAAGAATCTAAAACCCAAGTTGAATTAGCTAGATTGCAATATCAACTACCAAGATTAACAAGATTATGGACACACCTTGAAAGGCAAATGGGAGGATTTGGAACAAGAGCAGGGGCTGGTGAAACGCAGATTGAGGTTGATAGGAGAATTATTAGAAAAAAAATTTCTTTGCTTAAGAAAAAACTTAAGAGTATCGATTCAGAAAGACAGGTACAAAGTAAAAAGAGAAAGTCATTTTTTAGAACTTCATTTGTTGGATATACAAATGTTGGAAAATCATCTTTAATGAAATCAGTTACAAAAAGCGATGTATTGATCAAAAATCAATTATTTGCAACTTTAGATACAACTGTTAGGAGATTATTTATTGGAGATAATAATTATGTCCTTTTAAGTGATACCGTTGGTTTTATTAGGAATCTCCCTGATAATTTAATAGCTAGTTTTAAATCAACACTTCAAGAAGTGGTTGATTCAGATCTATTACTAATCGTTCTTGATGCAAATTCAAAAGATCTTTTCAATGAAATAGAGACAATCAAAAGTGTTTTAAAGGAAATAAATGCTAATGAAATTGATTATAAATATGTTTTTAATAAAATTGATTTAGTAGACCCTGAAAAAATTTCATATTTAAAGCAATCTTTTCCAGATAGTTTAATGGTTTCTGCTACAAGATCTTTACAGGTTTCAGATATAAAAGATACAATTGCAGAAAAATATGAAGAATGGGTTAGCGCTCTAAAGAATCCATAACACTAGCAACTGTTGCATCCCCAGTTACGTTTGTAGCAGTTCTAATCATATCAAGAATCCTATCAACGCCTAAAATAAGTGCAATACCTTCGCTTGGTACATTTATAGCTTCCAAAATAATGATTAGCATGATGATTCCAGCTCCAGGTACTGCTGCAGTACCAATAGATGCTAAAACTGCTGTAGCAACAATTGTAAATTGATTAGCCAATGTTAAATCCATGCCAACCGCCTGCGCAATGAATACTGCTGCTACTCCTTGATATAATGCGGTCCCATCCATATTAATTGTTGCTCCAAGAGGTAAAACAAACGATGAAATTTCTTCTGAAATTCCAAGATCTTTTTCGCAACGCTTCATGGTTACTGGTAAGGTTGCACCACTTGAACTGGTTGAAAACCCTAAAAGTTGTACAGGTGCCATAGATTTAAGAAAATGCTTTATATCCATGGTTGTAAAGATTTTTAATAAGGTCATATAGGTTATTCCCATATGAACAAAAAGACCAAGAATCACTACTCCCATATAGAAAACTAAAGCAGAAAGAATTTCACTTATTTGAGAAATATCCCCAGAAACAGAACTAATTGTTTTGGCAATTAATGCAAAAACTCCAAATGGAGCAAAATACATTATCATTTCAACTAATTTTATAATCATTTGATTTATTCCTTCTAAAAACTCTAAAACAGGCCTGGAGTATTTTCTATCAATTCCAATAAGAGCGATTCCAAATATCAATGAAATGAATACTACTTGAAGCATATTCCTATTATTAGATGCTGCTGAAAAGATATTTCCAGGTACCATATCAACAAGCGGTTGAAGTGGACCTCTATTTTGTTGAATTGATGCTGCAGCTTCTTGTTTATCTGCAGCAGTATTAAAATATTCACTAGATAAACTTTCTTTGTAGCTTTCTGGAATAGCATTTCCAGGCTCAAGCAAATTAACTAAAATAAGTCCGATACTTACTGCTACAGCAGTTGTTGAAATATAAAGCGCAATAGTCTTCCAACCAATTCTTGAGAGTTTTCTTGTATCAGATAATGATGCGACTCCAGTAATTAACGAAGAAACAACCAATGGAACTGCAATTAATTTTAAAAGATTTAAAAATATTGTTCCAAAAGGGGAAATAAAGTCTGCTGTAAAACTATTCCAGCCATTTACTGCGCTTAAGATACCATAAATAGTTCCTAAAACTAATCCAATAATTATTTTCCAATGTAATTGCATTTATAAAAATAATATATGTATTATGTATAAATTATTACAATGATTTATTATCTAATTATATCAATTTATCTCGTTGCTTTACTTTGGATCGGTTTTAGTAAATCAGATTCAATTAAAAATCAGGAAGATTTTTCAGTTGCAGGAAGATCATTATCTCCCTGGATTTTAGTTGGAACCATGGCAGCAACTTGGATGGGTACAGGTTCAGTTCTTGGTAATGCAGGAAAAACATTTGAAATAGGTGCAGCTGGTTTTCTTTTACCTATTGGAGGAATGCTTGGAGTTCTAGCACTTACTAAAATTGCAGGAAAAGCAAGAGCTTCAGAAAAATTAACAGTACCCGAAATTATTGGTTCGCGTTTTGGTGATGTTGCAATGATTTTATCTGTAATTGCACTCTTAACTGCTTATTTAGTGATCGTAAGTTATCAGTTTAATGCTGGCGGAGCAGTTATTTATACCATTTTCCATGACAACTTAGGGTCAAACCTTTCTTTAGATCAGGCAACTATTATTGCAGCATTATTTATTGTTGCTTATACAGTATTGGCTGGATTATTGAGCGTTGCTTATACTGATGTTGCTAATGGTATTTTGATGATAACTTGTTTTATCATAGCATTACCAATTTTATTCTTTCAAGCTGGAGGATTTGAGGGCATGACTATGAGCTTTGAAAGCAAAGGTATGCCCAACAATATGTCATTGTTTGGTGTTTTATCTTTTAGAGATGTAATTAATTTTACATTACCATCATTTTTATTGATTCTTGGTGATGCAAATATGTATCAAAGATTTTTTGCAAGCGAATCAGTAAAGTCTGCAAAGAAAGCAACCTTCTATTTATTTTTTGCGATAGTTATTTTAGAGTCTTTAATTATTGCAAATGCATGGATCAGTTCAAGTATGATCAACGATATTGCAAAAGAATCACATGTGTTGATTTATGCAGCTTATAATTTTTTACCCCCAATAGTAGGAGCAGTTATGCTTGCTACAATTATTGGAATTATAATTTCGACTGC
>CBFHKL010000010.1:0-24876 GCA_965656415.1 uncultured bacterium | reverse complement strand
CAATAATTACTTGATATCTACCATTTTGATTTTCTTCTTCATGATCATCAAATCCCATTAATAAAAACAAGTTCACTGTTGTTAATATTCCAATTAAAAAACTCTTTATATCTAATCTCATCATTTACTCCTTATTTTATTTTAATTATTATTTTTTCTATTTTAATCATTTTTAAACTTTTTAATATTGCTTTAAAAACTCCCATATTTGATTATAAGCAATAATATCTGTTTGTTCGTTTCTAAAGCCATGACCAGTATTTAATGCTATCAGATATTTTATTTCATGACTATCATCACAATTAGAGAATGTGAATGAATTTAAAACGGTATTACCCCAATTAAGATCTTCTTGAATTGCAGTTGAATTGCAGTTAAAATGATTGGCCCAATTAAGAGCACTATTATGTGCTGACATAAATGTTCCAACAGGACTATTCCCTCCATTTAAGGGAATCAATCCATCAACTTCTCCGTTAACCTGGAAAACAGACATTGCTTTAGTAGGTGTTAGATCTCCTGTACTTAAGATTTGTTGACTAAAAATCGGAGCTATAGCATTGAAATGGCTTGTAGATTTCCCTAACAGGTTTACCATCCCCGAACCATTTGAAAAGCCTACGGCGTATGATTTTGATGTGTTTATTAGTGGAGAGGTTGCTAATTGTTCGATAATTAAATCTACAAATTCTATATCATCAGCATTAGTAGGTTCAGATCCTAAATTCCAATACCCGCCATTACTTCCATTATTTGAATATCCATTGGGAAAAACTCCAATAAATTCTTCAGAATTTATTAGTTCAATTAGGTTGTTATTGTACAAGAAATGTTGTCCAGAACCTCCGCCTCCATGAAAAAAGAACACAATTGGATAAGATAATGAAATGTTTAAATTTTGTGGTGTTCTTACATATACTAATCTTGGAACAGAATTCCCGTCAATTATTTGATTAATCGTTACTTCATTTGTTCCACTTATTAAATTAAAAATATCTGGTATATCTTCTTCCGAGTAAGACGTATTGTCTTGACATGAACAGATTAATAGTACCGTTCCAAATATTAATAATAATTTTTTCATCTGGTTAAATGTAAGGAAAAAAGTCGTACCCCGTATACGACTTGAACGTATGACCTACAGATTAGAAATCTGTTGCTCTATCCAGCTGAGCTAACGGGGCATAGGTCGAATTTAACTAAATAATAAAAAATTTAAAGCTTTTTTGTAAAAATCTTCCGAGGGGCTTCCGACGAGAAATTTCTTGCAAAAAATCAAGTTTAGTAGTAGAATATTGTAATAAGCTTATTTAATAAACTTTTTAAGGAGAATAAAATGGCTGAAAAAGTAAAAACATGTGGTGTTAGTAAAGAAAAAGGCTATCTATATTACTTAGGTAAAGATGGTAATGTATGGCGTTCAGGTATGTCAAGAGGCGGATCCGGTGGCGGTAATGCAGAAAAAGTTGCTGACGCAGGTGTTTCTCGTGAAAGTGGTTACCTATACTTCATCGATAAAGACGGTGATGTATCACGTGCACCAATGGCTAGAGGTAGAGGTTAATAAACTTTTATCTTATTAGTTTTAATTAAAAAAGGAGCATTTCGATGCTCCTTTTTTATTTAACTATAGAATTTTTGTGATTTCCAACAATACCACTTGAAACAATCATTCTAAATCCTTCTTCAACATCTAAGTCTGCTAAGGTGGTATCTTCTTTTGGAATTATAAGAAAAAATCCTGATGTAGGATTTGGTGTGGTTGGAACAAATAAGTGATAAAACTCTTCATTGTTTTCATTTGTAGATTCACTAGTAACAAATCCTAGAGTCCATGTACCTTTTCTTGGATACTCAACATATACTACTTTTTGGAAGGAATTATTTTGTGATCCGGATACTGTTTCAATGATTTGTTTCGTTGTTCCATATATTGTATCAATAAGAGGAATTTTCTTAAAAATCCCTTCAAACCATTTTACAACTCTTTTACCAAAAACGTTTCTTGCAAGGGCACCAAAAATAATTAGAGCCAACAATACTATCAGCAAACCTACCATTGAACTGAGTAAACCAAAACCTGGGAAAGTTACGTTAACAAACTTTTCAAGCGGTTCAGCAACTGTTCCTCCAATCCAGATAGTAGCCTCTAATGTCACTTGAATAACATATACAGTAAGTGCCAATGGTATAATTGTTGCTATACCTGCAAGAAGATTTGATTTCATTTTTTCAATCATGATTTAATTTATCATAAAATAGATTTTATTTCCTATATATAAGTATAGAACTTCCAAGAATAAATAAGGTTCCAATAATCTCTTTTGTGGTAAGTACTTCTCCCAAGAATACCCACCCAAGAAATATTGCTACAATAGGAGGGAAAATAGCTACATAAGTAACCTGAGTGACACTTAAATACTGATAAAGCCAGAAATAAATCCCCCATGAAATAAATCCCCCAAAAATAATAAGATAAAGAGTGGAGAGAATAAGTTCATTTGTCCAAACTATAGCTGATATATCTTCTTTTACTAAAAATGACATTGAAAGCATTACAAAACCAGTTAATATCTGACACACAGCGTTCATTTGATAAGGGCCTACTTCATCATTATATTTCTTATATAGAACGCTAGGATATGCAGCAATAATAATAACTGTAATCAATACAAGAATGGCTAAAAAAGACTGAGAAGCCAAATCAATTTCTTGATTAGTGCTCATAATAGTTACGCCAACAAGACCTGTAAAAAGTGCGGCAATTTTATTTTTATTTAATCTTTCGTTAGGATCATCTTTAATCATATAATGAGCCATTAAACTGGTGAAGAGTGGGAAAAGTCCCCATAAAATAGATGAAATACTTGAAAAAATATACTGAGTAGCCCAGTAAGTCATTCCATAAGATAAACTAAAGTTTAATAGACCGAACGATAAATATAATTTTATTGCAGTAGGAGTAAATGGTATCGATAATTTTTTATAATAAATATATAAATAGAAAATTATACCGGAAAAAAGAAAGCGTAATCCAACTCCGTAAAAAGGTGGAACTCCCGCGTTTAAAGAAATTTTAATAAAATACCATGTTGAACCCCAAATCACGCATAGAGCTATGAATGGTAATAAAATTTTATTATTCATTATTTAGAAGATTGGTAGATAGTTGCAAGTAATGCACTCGCAATATAAATACTAGAATAGGTACCTACTATTACACCAACTAACATAGTAAACGCAAATGGTCTGATAACTTCACCGCCGTATAACAGTAACACAATAATAACAAATAGTGTCGTCAAAGAAGTGATTAATGTTCTACTTAATGATTGATTGATACTCTTGTTAATAGTTGATTCAAACATAACAGTGCCTGAAGATTTCATATTTTCTCTAATTCTATCCAAAATAACAATTGTATCATTTAAAGAATAACCAACAATGGTTAAGAAAGCAGCTACTGTACTTAAAGTAATTTCAAATCCTGTTAAAGAAAAAATACCAAGCGTAATTACAACATCATGAACTAAAGCTAAAATAGCTCCTAAAGCAAACCTAAACTCAAATCGTACTGAAATATAAAAAAGAATTAAAACTAGAGCAGATATAACAGACCAGAATGCTTTTCCACTTAACTCAGATCCCACTTTAGGGCTTACCGAACCTAAGGAAAGAATAAAATCATTTTTACTTGCAGGTACTTTTTCTGACATAGAAGCATGTAAATGATTAATAATAATTTGACCAAAATTTTCAGGTTCATTATCAAGAGATTTTATTTTAATCATCACATCACTTTGACTTCCAAAATATTTAATTTCCTCACCACTTAGGTCAATTAAGTTTTCGTTTACAGATACTGATTTAAGAGAACTTCTGACTTCTTGAATTGAAACTTCTTCTGCAAAACCAACACCGATTGCAGTACCACCTTTAAAGTCAATACCAAGATTAACACCCAATAATAATAGTATAATTGAGCAAAATGCCAAAACAGATGAGAGGCCAAATCCAAATGATTTGAATTTCATAAAGTTGATTTTCGTATTTTCCATGAACTTCATAATTATATACTTAGTTTTTCAATATTTCTTCTTGATGTTACAAAATCAAAAACAAATCGTGTTACAATAATAGCAGTAAACATGCTTACAATAATTCCCCAAAATAAAACAGTTGCAAATCCTTTAATTGGACCACTTCCGTATTGATAAAGTACTGCTGCTGCAATACCAGTAGTTAGATTAGCATCAACGATTGTTCTTATTGCTCTTTCATATCCTGAATCAATAGCAGACCTAACAGATTTACCATTTCGAAGCTCTTCTTTAATTCTCTCAAAGATAATTACATTTGCATCTACAGACATACCAACCGTTAAAATTAATCCTGCAATACCTGGAAGAGTTAATGTTGCTTCTAAAAGCGCTAAAACACCTAGCAATAGAATTAAAGTCCACATTACTGAGAAGCTTGCAATCAATCCTGACATCTTATAGAAGAAAACAATAAAAAATACAACTAGTAGCAGACCAATTGCCATCGATAGAGTTCCTTTGCTTATTGAATCAGCACCTAATGACGCACCAACAGTTCTCTCTTCTGCAATTGTAACTGGTACAGGTAATGCACCTGCTCTTAAAACAATAGCAATATCTTCAGCTTCTTCGATAGAATCTAAACCTTCAATAACTGTTCCTCCGCCAAAGATTTGACTTCTTATAACAGGAGCCATATGTACTTTTTTATCAAGAACAATAGCAATTCTATTGTTGATATTAGCACCTGTGATTCTAGCCCATTCTCTTGAACCTTCACTGTTCATTTCTACTTCAACTACGGCCTGTCCAGCAGTTACTCCAGCTTGACTTAATCTCATCTGTGCATCTTCAATGACACCGCCAGTAAGTTCCGCATTATTAAATAAATGATATAATGTATAAAATTCTTCTTCTTCACCAATTTCATTTACGAGCTTAATTGAAGAATCACTTGTTAAAATAGTGCTATTAGTTGCTTCTAAAATTTGTTTTACATCATTATTAGATAAGATATCTTTAAGAGAGCTTAAATCTTGAGACGCTATTGCTAAATTTCCTCCAACTGAAATTAATAAAGAAGAAAAACCTAATTCTGAAGATGAATTCGAATCAAATAATTCATTAAGTTCATTATTTTCAGTTACATTTTCTGTACTTGTAGTTGTAACAATACTATCAATTTGTCTAATGATTGCATTAGTTCTCTCAACATTTTTAACAATCATTAGTTCTAATAATGCCGTACTCTGAAGAAGGTCTCTTGCTCTTTCAGAATCTTCAATTCCTGCAAGTTCAACAATAACTCTATTATTGCCTTGTTTTTGAATTGTTGGTTCAGCTACTCCAAATTGGTCTACACGATTTTGAATAATTTCAATCACTCGTTTTATAGAATCTTCAGACTGTAATGACAGTTGAGTAATTATTTGATCTTTTGTTTTTCCATAATTAATAAAATATCTTGGTAGTTTTAAATTTTTATCATCAGCAAGGCTCTCAAAAACAGTGAAGAAATCACTTGAAGAATTATTGTACTCACTTTTGAGCTCTCCAAGAAAATCATTAAAGTTATTATCTTTATTTTTGGCCAGATTATCAATCAACTGAGGTAAATCAACCTCGAGGACAATATATATTCCACCTTTTAAATCTAATCCTTGTTTGATGCTTCTTGATTCAAAGTGATCTATTTGTTCATCGGAAAGATTAGATTTTTTTTCTTCATCCATAATTGCATAGCGTAATGTTGGAAGAAGTGCATATATGCCTAGCCCAAAAACAAACAATATTGTTAATAATCTATTTCTTATTGAAGTATCCATAAGTGAGAGAATTTAATACATTAAGATGCTTTTTCACTATTTTTTTAAATAATATTTAGAGCTTTTCCACATTCTTCAAAAGCATTAATAGAATGTTCTAGTTGTTCTCTGGTATGCAATGAAGATAATTGTACTCTAATTCTTGCTTGATCCTTGGGAACTACTGGAAAAGAAAAGGGAATAACGTAAATATTTTTTTCTAAAAGCATTTCAGATAATGCAACTGTTTTCTTTGCGTCATAAATCATAATTGGAACAATTGGATGTGATTCACCTTTTAATTCGTAGCCAATCTCTTTTATACGTTTCCTAAAATATGATGTATTTTCATGAAGAGAGGATATGAGACTTTTGTTAGAATTAATTATTTCCAAAGCTTTTAAACAGGCTACAACTAATGCTGGTGCTAAACTATTTGAAAAAAGATAGGGTCTTGATTTTTGTCTTAAAGTATCGACTATATTTTTTGAAGCTGATATAAATCCGCCTGAAGCTCCTCCCAGGGCCTTTCCAAAAGTTGAAGATATAATATCCACTTTTTCTAAAACACCACAATATTCTCCGCTTCCTTTTCCGTTCGAGCCAATAAACCCAGTAGCGTGACAATCATCAACCATTACAAGTGCATTATATTGATTAGCTAAATCAACAATTTTATCAACAGGAGCAATAGTTCCATCCATACTAAATACTCCATCTGTAACAATTAATTTAACTCTTGCATTTGACTGACTTAGCTTATCTTCTAAATCGTTCATATTGCAATTCTTATATCTATATTTTTGAGCTTTACACAATCTAATTCCATCAATTATTGAAGCATGGTTTAATTCATCAGAAAACACAGCATCTTCTTCACTTAATATTGTCTCGAATAATCCACCATTAGCATCAAAGCATGATGAGTATAAGATAGTATCTTCTTTATCTAAAAAAGTACTTACTGAATTTTCTAATTCTTTATGAATTGTCTGGGTACCACATATAAATCTTACAGATCCTAAACCAAAACCCCATTCTTCTATAGCCTGCATAGCTGCTTTACGAATTTCATAATTATTAGCTAGTCCTAAATAGTTGTTTGCACAAAAATTAAGTACTTTTTTACCATTTACGCCTATTTCCGATTCTTGCGCAGTATCAATAATCCTCTCATTTTTATAGGTACCTTGCTCTTTTATATCATTTAGTTGAGATTGTAATATTTGATCAATTTTTTTCATATTTACTTACTTATCATATCTTTCATAAAACTTTCAAAGTTTTTTTCACTATTAAAATTCCAGTACTTGTTTGCTTTATCACAATTTAAACTCGAGGGCCATGTATCTGCAACTGATTGAAAATTTTTATCCTCTTTAAATGTTATTTCAAAGGATGGAAATTTTTCTATAAGAAAGTCACTCAGTTTTTTTGCGGAAAAGCTAACTTCTTGAACATTAAACACTCTCAGTTTAGAATTTATTGATTCTAAATCCATTATATCAATAATTGACGATATTGTTTTATTTATTCCAATAAATGGGAGAATGGTTTCAGGAGATAATTTACAATCGAATTTTTTGGTATTTTTTGCAGAATCTATCATTTGAGGAACATAATCTGTAGTACCTCCTGATGGAATTGTATCATAACTAACAACTCCTGGAAATCTTATTGATCTAAAATCTATACCTTTATTTTCTGACATACTTTTTTCGTGTACTTTACTACCGTATTGTTCAATTATAAGCTTATTATTTCCATAAACTGTTGTGGGTTGAATAATATCTTGTTCTGATGCATTATCAATTTTCCTTGGACCATAAACAGCAATTGAGCTTGGAAAAAAGAATTTAATAAGTTTATGATTATTAGCTCCATGTAAGTAGGCACAATCAATTAAATTTCTTGAAGCTTTTTCGTTAATATCATGAGCTAGTTCAGGATTTCGGTAAGCAGTTTGGCTTAGTAGTGCAGCAAAATGATAAACTTCAGTTATATTATTATTTTCAAAGATTTGAGTTATTAATTCAAAATTAAGAATTGAGTCATTAATATATGATACGGAATCAATTTTTTCTTTCGCATCATTAATATCCATTGCAATTATTGATTTACCTCTTTTTACTAATTCTTTAAGCGTTTTACTTCCTATTTCACCATTAAATCCTGTAATTAAAATTTTTTCTTTCACGCCTAAAGTTAAGTTAGATAAAATGATTTGTTAAAAACTTTGTATTACCCTTATTTACCGATTAAATTTTTCAATCATATGAAAAAAATTATTTCCATATTAAATCAAAAGGGAGGAGTAGGTAAAACTACTACTGCAATTAATTTGGCTTCTAGCCTTGCTATCCTAGAAAAAAAGACATTATTAATTGATTTTGATCCACAAGCTAATGCAACAACAGGATTAAATGATTTTGATATTAATATTGATTCATCAATTTATGATGCAATGATAGGAAATGAAAAAATAGTGAATACTATCTCAAATACCTCTCTTGAATTTATGGACTTTATAAAATCTGATACTAACTTAGTTGGATGCGAGGTTGAATTAGTTTCATTACCTAATAGAGAAAAAAAACTTCTAAGGTTAATTAACAAGATTAAAAAAAATTACGATTATATACTCATTGATTGTCCACCATCTCTGGGCTTATTGACTTTAAATGCGTTGACGGCATCAACAGATGTTTTGATTCCTATTCAAAGCGAATTTTTTGCATTGGAAGGTCTTAAAAGTCTGCAAGAAACTATCAAAATTGTTAAGGAGAATATTAATAATAAGCTTAATATTCTTGGATTATTAATTACAATGCATACAAGAAGATTAAGACTTTCTAAAAAAGTTGAGAATTTGTTAAAAACAAATTTTAAAAATAAATTGTTTAAAACAAAAATTAAAAGGAATGTTCGCCTAGCGGAGGCGCCAGATGAAGGCAAGCCTGCAATTATGTACGATGTAAATTGTTCAGGTGCAAAAGATTATATGGATTTAGCATTAGAGATTATAAATGAAAAAAAATAAACAACTTGGTCAAGGTTTAGGAGCTCTTTTAACTCCGTCAAAACAACAAATAGAAGATTTTAGTCAAAGTAGTATTCTATTAAGTAAAATCAAGCCAAATCCGAATCAACCACGTAAAAATTTTGAAGATAAATCACTCAAGCAGCTAGCTCAATCTATTGATGAGAAAGGATTAATCAGTCCAATTACAGTAAAGAAGATAGATAATAAATATATTATTGTTGCTGGCGAAAGAAGATATAGAGCTCACAAATTATTAAATAAAAAAAGAATATTGGCATATGTTATTGATGCAGAGTCTAATAAAGATGTAATGTATATGGCATTGATTGAGAATATTCAAAGAGAAGACCTAAACCCAATTGAAGAAGCCAAGGGTTATAAATATCTGCAAGAAAATTTACAATCTTCGATTACAGAAATTGCAAAAACGGTTGGTAAGTCAAGACCTGCAGTTTCCAATGCATTAAGATTATTAAAACTTCCAGATGAAATACAAGATAGTATCTTAAAGGGGGAAATAAACGCAGGACAAGCAAGAGCCATTCTTCAAAGAAAAACCTCTCAAGGAATGATGCAGTTATGGAAAAAGCTTTTAACGGAAAAGATATCTGTTAGAAAGACAGAAAAACTTGCTTCTAATAAGAAAGTATCACCTCAACTAAAAAATATGCAAAATCGACTTTCTAGACTAATAGGCGAAAGAGTAGTTATAAATCAAAATGCTAAAACTAAAAAAGGTTTTGTAAAAATTAGTTTTGATAAAAAAACTGTCGAAAGAGTATTAGATAAGCTTAAGTCGATTAAATCTGATTAGTTTTATGAAATTAAGTAAGTACAAAATTTTATTCATCTCTCCATTTTCAGAAAAATCCTGGCAAATTGAATTTAGTAGGTTCACATTTATTTCATCTATTGCGATCTTATCTTCTTTACTAATTGGTTCATTAGTGCTTATATATTTTTCTTCACCAATTATTAAAGAATATTTAAGGGTCTCAACAATTAATAGAGAAATAAAACAACAAAAAGAAATTATAAATAATATTGATGAATCAATTGAGGAAATCGCCCTTATGAAATCTTATATTGATTCTATAATTGGTACTGAAAAGATTAATAATTTAAATGAAGAGAACATTAGATTTACAGTTACAAATAATTTACCATCAGTTAAACCTACAGATGGTTTAATCAGTAAGAAATATAACCCAGAAACAAAACATTTTGGAATTGACCTAGTAAATGCTGTTGGAACCCCTATTTTTGCTGTTGCAAATGGTCAGGTAGTTATAAGTGATTATTCAGACGACTTTGGATATTTTATAATTCTCGACCATCAAAATGGTTATATCTCTCACTACTATCATAACCAAGAGAATTTTTTTAATAAAGGTGATTCTGTTAGCGCTGGCGATGTAATTGCCAAATTAGGAAATACTGGCATGTCTACAGGGCCACATTTACATTTCGAACTATGGAAAGATGGAGAATCAGTAGATCCAATTACTTTTTTCGAAGATTTTAATTTAAAATCTGATAAATTATCCTAATGAAAATTCAATCTAAAGCAACTAATAGTCAAACTATCATAGCTGAAGACGTTGCTATTAATGGGGATATGATTCTCAGTGGTAATTTGACCATTTACGGAGAAATAAAGGGATCAGTAAAAACTGATGGGGCAATTCAATTAGCAAAAAGTGGAAAAATCTATGGCGATGTTGAAGCTTCAATGATTCAAATAAATGGATATATCGAAGGTGATGCATTTATTAATGGTCCAGCAGAGCTTCTGAAAGGTTGTGAGTTGGTTGGAAACCTCAAATACAAAGTTCTTACTATTGAGGATGGCGCTCAATTTTCAGGAAGATGTGACATTATTGTCAATGAGTAAAAAAAAGAAACTCAGCTCTATCTTAGCCGAAAGTTATTCGGTTTATTTTGAATTTATTGGAATTATTTTATCGTGGCTTCTAATCGCATTTTTTTTATTTAATGATTTTTGGAAAATTTTTGTAATTATAGTTGGAGTTTTTCATGCTTCTTATCGTGCATATCAGCATGTAAATAATAATAATTAGGATTTACACTTTTTTTTCTGTTTTTCCTCATAACTTTCTATTTATATTTCGGCGATGTTTATTGGTGAAAAAGTTGGTAAAGAATGGACAATGGATCAAGCCCCACAATATGCCATTGATCATGTTGCCAATAGCAAAAAAAACATTTTTGAATTTGAATTTCTTAATTCTTTATCAGAAAAAATATCCAGTTTTTTTGGTTTATCTTCAGAATCTTTATTTTATATCGATTTAGGTATCACTAAACACGTTTTTTTACTTTTCTTTGTATCCTTTATTGTTGTATCAACTCTTGTAACATTAATCCAAGGTTACATTTCTCATAAAAAAAATATTCCTAATAAGTTTATGAGTATAATCGAAATGTTTGTTATTTATTTAAGAGACGATGTTTTAAAAAACTTTGTTGGTGCTAAGGAATATAGATCTTGGGCTCCTCTAGTTTATACAATTTTCTTTTTCGTACTTTTTGGAAATATTCTAGGTTTAATTCCTATTTTTGACTTATCCGGATTGATTGGCAAGATTGGTTACAAAGCAGAAATGTTAGGAAAAGATAATATATTGTATCTTCTATCTAAAGGAGGTCATACAGTTACTGCAAATGTTAATGTTACATTTGCGATAGCTACAATTACATTTTTTGCATTTATTTCGGCAGGGATTCAAAAATATGGTTTTGTTCAACATTGGAAAAATTTAGCACCATCTGGATTGCCATGGCCGTTATACTTTGTTGTTGTACCTATTGAGTTTATGGGATTATTTATTCGTCCTCTTGCTTTAACACTTAGGTTGGCAGGCAATATGATGGGTGGACATATTGCTCTAGTAATTTTTATAACATTTATTTTTAGTGCAACTGTAGAATTGGGAGGTCTTGCTGGATTTGGTATTGCACCTTTTTCAGTCTCACTTGCACTAGGATTAACTATGCTTGAACTGTTAGTTGCAGTAATACAGGCGTATGTTTTTGCATTATTAACAGCCGTTTTTATTGGAATGGCTATACACGTAGATCACTAACAAAAAAAAGGAGTCTCACTATGGGAGCAGGTTTAGCAGTAATTGGTGCCGGAATAGGTATCGGATTAATTGGTTATGGAGTAGCTCAAGCTATCGCAAGACAACCTGAAGCAGCTGGAGAAATTAGATCACAAACATTTCTTTTAGCTATTTTGGTTGAAGGTGCAGCAATTTTGCTTGGATTATTATCATTAGTTCTGTAATCAAAATAAGGAAATAATATGAACCCATTATTAACGCCAGAACTAGGCACATATGTCTGGTCATTAGTTATTTTTATGACTGTACTTTTTGTATTAAGAAAGTATGCATGGAACCCTCTTTTAGACTTTTTAGAAGAAAGAGAAAAAGACATTGCAGAATCTCTTAAGATGGCAGAAAGTGCTAAGACTGATCTTGAACAAATTAAAGATGAGTCAGAAAAAATACTTAATGAGGCTAAAAAAGAAGGTAAAGCAATTGTAGGTGACAGTAAACTTAGAGCAGAAGAGTCTGCAGCTAAAATACTTAATGATGCAAAAGCAAAATCTAATGAGTTTCTTGATGATGCAAAGTCAAAAATAGAAATTGAGAAGAAACGTGCTATTAAAGAAATTAAGGAAGAAGTAGTTGACCTCAGCTTAGAATTAGCTACGAAAGTTTTACAAAGAAATGTTAAGGATGATGATAATAGTAAGTTTATTAAATCATCATTAGAAGCAGTTAAAGTAGATGAAGCAAAATCTTAAAAAGATAAATATTTATTCAAATCTTTTGAATGATACCGTCAATTCATTCGATGATTTTATTGGTGTCAAAAATGGATTAGATGAATTTAACCAATCTTTAAAAGATGATTTATCTATTAATACTTTTTTCAAGTCAAAGACTGTTGAAAATATAGAAAAAATGAGTCTTTTTGAAAAAGCTGTTTCAAATTCAATGAATGTTATTTTAGTGGAAGTTTTAAAAGTAGTAATAGAAAATGATGACATTAGTTTATTAAAAGAAGTTGCTAAACATTTTACATTACTATCAAAACAAAAACTTAATATTGCATTTGTTGAAGTAGTTTCTTCAAATGAAATGAATACTGATCAAAAAGATGATATATCCAATTCTTTGAGTAAACTTATCAATAAAAAAATTGATATCAGCTTTGACGTTGATAAAAATTTAATTGGGGGACTTAAAATTAAAGTAGACGATACATTATATGATAGTAGTCTGCAAACAAAATTAGAAAACGCAAAATCAAAATTAGTAGGGGTATAAATGGATATTAAGACAAATGAAATTGGCGATTTGCTACGAAGTCAGATTAAAAATATCAATGAAAGTGTTGATGTTAATGAGGTTGGCGAAGTATTAGAAATTGGTGATGGTGTTGCTAGAACAAGTGGACTTGGAAGTGTAATGAGTTCTGAGCTGGTTGAGTTTCCAAATGATGTATTTGGAATGGCTTTAAATTTAGAAGAAGAAAATGTTGGTGCAGTACTATTTGGCGATAGTAGTCTTGTAAAAGAAGGTGATACCGTTAAGAGAACAGGTAAAGTTGTTGAAGTTCCAGTTGGTAAAGAACTTTTAGGTCGTGTTGTTGACCCTTTAGGTCAGCCAATGGATGGTAAGGGTCCTATAAATGCTAAAGAAACTTTACCAATCGAAAGAAAAGCATTAGGTGTTATGCAAAGATTTCCAGTTAAAGAACCCCTGCAAACTGGATTAAAATCAATTGATAGCATGATTCCAATCGGTAGAGGTCAAAGAGAGTTAATTATTGGTGATAGACAAACAGGAAAGTCAGCTATTGCAATTGATGCAATCATTAATCAAAAATCCACTCATAGCACTGATAGTCCAGTTTATTGTGTTTATGTTGCTGTTGGTCAAAAAGCATCAACAGTTGCTAAGCTAGTTGCTGAGCTTGAAGCCAATGGCGCAATGGAGTATACGACTGTCGTTGTGGCAAATGCGTCAGATCCAGCTCCATTACAATATATTGCTCCATACTCAGGGTGTGCAATGGGAGAATATTATAGAGATAATGGTATGCACGGTTTAATTGTTTATGATGATTTATCAAAACAAGCTACAGCATACAGGCAGATGTCTCTTGTTTTAAGAAGACCTCCTGGAAGAGAAGCATTTCCAGGAGATGTATTCTACTTACATAGTAGATTATTAGAGAGGGCTTCAAAGCTTTCAGAAGATTTAGGTTCTGGTTCGCTTACTGCGCTTCCAGTTATTGAAACTCAAGAAGGTGATGTATCTGCTTATATTCCAACAAATGTAATATCAATTACAGATGGGCAAATTTATCTAGATACAAATTTGTTTAATGGTGGGGTTAGACCTGCTGTTGATGTTGGATTATCGGTTTCAAGAGTTGGTGGTAGCGCTCAGATAAAAGCTATGAAAAAAATTGCTGGTAAATTGAGATTGGATTTAGCTCAATTCAGAGAATTAGAAGCTTTTGCTAAATTTGCTTCAGATTTGGATGAATCAACTGCAGCTCAAATTACTAGAGGAAGAAGAATGGTTGAAATTCTAAAACAGAATCAATACGTACCAATGACAACTGAAAAACAGGTTGCAATTATTTATGCTGCAAGTCAGGGTTATTTAGATGATATTGACTTAGAGTCTGTAAAGGAATTTGAAGTAGGTCTTTTAGAACATTTTGAATCAAAACACTCCGAATGTTTAAAAGAGATAAATAGCTCAGGAGACATTTCAGATGATCTTGGTGAAAAGATGAATAAAGCAATAGAGGAATTTAAGAAAAGCTTCTAATATGGCTAATTTAAAAAATCTTTCAGAGAGAATTAAATCGGTAACTAGCATTCAGCAAGTCACCAAAGCTATGAAAATGGTAGCAGCTGCTAAAGTAAAGAAAGCTCAAGAAAAAATGGAAATATCCAGACCATATTCAAAGAGTACTCAGGATTTAATTTGTAGAATTCTACCACAAATTAGCGTTTCTGATATTTCATTAGTTGAAAAAAGAAATGTTAAAAATACTGGTATCATTGTAATAACAAGTGATCGTGGGTTTGCTGGCTCATTCAATTCTAGTGTTATCAGATTAGCAGAAAAAGAAATTGAAAAATTAGGTAAGGATTCAGTACAACTATTTTGTCTTGGTAAAAAAGCATCAGAATATTTTTCAAAAAGAGATTTTAATGTTAAAGAATCTCACTTTGATTTCTGGAAAGACATGAATTATGATACAGCTTCTAACATTTCTTCTTCATTTATTAATTCATTTGAAAATAATGAAATTGATGAAGTCCATGTTATTTATAACAGATTTAGAACTCTTGCATCTCAAGATTTAATTATCGAAAAGGTATTACCTGTAGATTTTTCTGCTGACTATAATGGGACCAATTATAATTATGATTATGAGCCTGGTCAAAAGGAAATTGTTTCAACATTAATTCCTAAGCATATAAATGTACAAATGTGGCAACAACTTCTTGAGTCTTACAGTAGTGAAGAAGCAGCAAGAATGGTTGCTATGGACAATGCGACAGAGAATGCAAAAGAAATTATTAAAGAATTAAAATTAGAATTTAACAAAGCTCGTCAGGCCGCGATTACAACTGAAATGTTGGAAATTGTTGGTGGGGCAGAAGCATTAGTCGATTAAGGGGACATAAAATGAATAATGAAGGTAAAATATTACAAATAACTGGTGCGGTAGTTGATGTAAAATTTGATGAAGGTCATCTACCTAAAATCATGAATGCATTAAGCATCAAAAGAGATGATGGTACAGACTTAGTTTTAGAAACTGCCCAACATATAGGTCAAGGCGTAGTAAGAACAATTGCTATGGATTCTACGGACGGTCTTATTAGAGGAGCAAAAGTGAGCGATTCTGGACAACCAATTTCTGTTCCAGTTGGACAAGAGACCTTAGGAAGAATGTTTGATGTTTTAGGAAATCCTATTGATCAAAAAGGAAATGTTGGTAACAAAGCTACTTCACCAATCCACAGATCAGCACCCGCACAAGAAAGTTTAACAACTTCTTCTGAAATGTTTGAAACTGGAATTAAAGTAGTTGATTTGATGGAGCCATATACCAGAGGTGGAAAAACAGGACTATTTGGTGGTGCTGGTGTAGGTAAGACGGTTCTTATTCAAGAATTGATTAGAAATATTGCAACAGAGCACGGTGGGTTTTCTGTATTTGCTGGCGTAGGTGAAAGAACTAGAGAAGGTAATGACCTATATGCAGAGATGACAGAGTCTGGAGTAATAGATAAAACTGCTTTAGTATTTGGTCAAATGAATGAACCCCCAGGTGCTAGACTAAGAGTTGGTTTGAGTGCTTTGACTATGGCAGAGTATTTTAGAGATGATGAAGGAAGAGATGTATTATTATTTGTCGATAATATTTTCAGATTTACTCAAGCTGGATCAGAAGTATCAGCACTTCTGGGAAGAATGCCATCAGCTGTGGGTTATCAGCCTACATTATCCACTGAAATGGGAGATTTGCAAGAAAGAATTACTTCAACAAAGAAAGGTTCCATTACATCTGTTCAAGCTATTTATGTACCAGCAGATGACTTAACAGACCCAGCACCTGCAACTGCATTTGCACACCTAGATGCAACTTCTGTTTTAGAAAGAAAAATTGCTGAACTTGGTATTTATCCAGCTATAGATCCTTTGACTTCAACATCAAGAATCTTAGATCCAAGAGTTATTGGCGACAGACACTATAATGTTGCTAGATCAGTGCAGGAAACTCTTCAACAATACAAAGACTTGCAAGATATTATTGCAATCCTAGGTATGGATGAATTATCAGATGAAGATAAGCTAGTGGTATCAAGAGCCAGAAAAATGCAGAAATTTATGTCGCAACCATTTTTTGTTGCTGAACAATTTACTGGAATTGAAGGTAGATACGTTAAACTTGAAGATTCAATTGCTGGTTTTGAAGCAATACTAAATGGTGAAGTTGACGATTTATCTGAAAATGCATTTTCATATGTTGGGTCTATTGACGAAGCAATTGAAAAAGGTAAAAAGTGAGCAAACTCTTTAAGCTAGATATTGTTACTCCAATCAAGACATTCAGTTTTGATAATGTTTCTTATGTGAAATGTCCTGGAGTAGATGGGTACTTTGGAATAATGAAGAACCATACAAATTCAATCATCAATTTAACCGATGGAACTATATCAGTTAAAACTGATAAGAATGAAGTTAAATTTTCATGCTCTTACGGTATTGCTGACATTAATTCTGATTCTACTGATGATATTGAGGACAAAGTTCTCCTTCTTGTTGAAAATGCAGAAGAATTAGACAAATAATTATTAGATTATTATAAATGACTATTAGAACACATAATTGTGGTGAACTGAATAATAATCATATTGACAAGACTGTTCAACTTTCAGGATGGGTAAACTCTATAAGAACCCATGGTCAGATTATATTTATAGATATTCGTGATCGTTTTGGAAAAACGCAGGCTATTCTTAATTCTGATGAATTAATTGAAATTGGTAAAACCTTGTCAAATGAAGATGTTATTCATATATCCGGTAAAGTTTCTGCAAGAGATAAAGATTTAATCAACCCTGATTTATCAACAGGTGAAATTGAAGTTTTAGTTGAAAAGATTGATTTATTAAGTACTGCTGAACCTTTGCCATTATCTATACAAGATAGAGAAGCTTCATCGGAAGAGCATAGATTAAAATATAGATATTTAGAGCTTAGAAATTTATCTCTTCAAAATAATTTAATTATAAGACACAAAACAGCTCAAGTTGTAAGAAATTTCTTATCAGAAAATAATTTTTTAGAAATTGAAACACCAGTATTAATGAAGTCGACTCCTGAAGGTGCTAGAGACTATTTAGTTCCCAGTAGAGTTCATAATGGTCAATTCTATGCATTGCCGCAATCCCCACAAATGTACAAACAGCTTTTTATGATATCAGGCCTGGATCGTTATTTTCAAATTGTGAAATGTTTTAGAGATGAAGATTTAAGATCTGATCGTCAACCTGAGTTTACTCAAATTGATCTAGAAATGAGTTTCGTTGACGAAGATGAAGTCCGAAGTTTAGTTCAAAATTTAATCGTTAAAGTTTTTAAAGATATAATTGATGTAGACTTAAATGATTTCCCCATTCTTGCATATAAAGATTCAATTGAAAAATATGGTACTGATAAGCCCGACTTAAGATTTGAAATGCATATCAATGATTTCAAGCCTTTTTCAGATAAATCAGATTTTAAAGCATTCTCTTCTTGTGAGGCTGTAAGAATGATTCATACTCAAGAAGCAGATAAATTTTCTCGAAAAGTTATAGATGAAATGGATGCTTATGCTCAATCAATTGGTGCAAAAGGGCTAGCATGGTTTAAAGTTAATAATGGTGATTTTGAAGGTGGAATTTCTAAATTTTTTGATTCTGAACTTCGTAAAGAAATAATCAAAAATTTTGAAATAAAAGATAACTCAATATGTTTTATGGTTGGAGATAAACTAAATAATTCACTTAAAATTCTTGGAAAGGTAAGAAGTAGGTTGGGGGATATGTTAAACCTGAAAGATAACAACCTTTTTTCTCCTGTTTGGATTGTAGATTTTCCTTTGTTTGATTGGAATGAAGAAACTGAAAGATTTGATTCAGTAAACCATCCATTCACGGCTCCAAAAGACTTTGATATAAAAAATGTTTTATCAAACCCTGGAGATATTACTTCTAAAGGCTATGATATAGTAATTAATGGGTACGAGGTTGCAGGGGGTTCAATAAGAATTCATGATCATAAATTGCAAAAAGATATATTTAAGATAATGAATTTATCTGATAAAGAAATTTCAGAGAAATTTGGATTTTTCATAGATGCGTTGAAATATGGAACTCCTCCACATGGAGGTATTGCATTTGGGTTAGATAGATTAGTTATGCTTTTAGCAGGTGTTAATAATATCAGAGATGTTATTGCATTTCCAAAAACAACATCAGCATCTGCATTGATGGAAGAAGCTCCAAATTATGTTTCAAAAGAACAGTTAGACGAACTTGGTATCAAGGTGTTAAACGATGAAAAAGACGTTTGAAGTTAAGGGAGTTGATCTTACCAGTCTGTACGGTGTAGGTGATAAAAACATCCTTTTTCTTGAAAGCCAATTCCCCTTAAAACTTAATATTAGAGGCAATAATATTTTTTGCCAGGGGTTAAAAAAAGATATTAATCATTTTGATTCTGTATTAAGCCAAATGATTGACTCAATAAAA
Organism: uncultured bacterium; assembly: GCA_965656415.1. Lineage (GTDB taxonomy): Bacteria > Fidelibacterota > Marinisomatia > Marinisomatales > Marinisomataceae > Marinisoma. The sequence continues at coordinate 5,619 of CBFHKL010000010.1, read as the reverse complement.
AAAGGTAATACACTTTCAACTAAGGATATTACTCAACTTGTAATGATTAATGAATCAACTAATGATTCATCTAAAAATTCAGAAAAAAATGGTACTTTAGAAAATGTTCTATTTTATGGTAAGAAAGGTCCAGTTTTTCCAAGGACAGATGGTCAGAAAGAATTAGTAAAATCTTTTTTAAAAAATGATATAATAATATCTGTTGGGCCAGCAGGAACAGGTAAGACATTTTTAGCTGTTGCGTATGCATTAGCTTTATTAGAGAGACATGAAATAGAAAAAATAATTTTTTGCAGACCTGCTGTTGAAGCAGGAGAGAGTTTAGGATTTCTTCCCGGTGATCTTAAAGATAAGATTGATCCGTATTTAGCACCCTTATATGACGCTCTTCATGAACTATTGCCAAAAAATAAAATTCAAAATTTTTTAGATAGGGGCATAATTGAGATTATCCCTCTGGCATATATGAGAGGTAGAACTATCAATCGTTCAGCAATGATTTTAGATGAAGCTCAAAATGCTTCATCAATTCAAATGAAAATGTTTTTAACTAGGCTAGGTATTGAATCGCGAGCGATTATAACTGGGGATGAATCACAAATTGATTTACCTTCAAAATCTAATTCTGGATTGATAGATATTTTAAAAATATTAAAAAATATTAATGATATTGGAATTGTAAAATTAAATGAACATGATATTGCAAGACATCATCTTGTAAAAGATATTATTGATGCTTATTCCAAATCAAAAAATAAATAGGAAATTATTATGACAAAAATTTTTGAGAAAATATCTGATAAAAATCATGAACAAGTTGTCTATTGCAATGATCCATCTTCTGGATTGAAAGCAATTATTGCTGTTCATAATACGGTTCTTGGACCTGCTCTTGGTGGTTGTAGAATGTATCCTTACAAAAGTGAAGATGATGCGCTTGTTGATGTTTTGAGATTATCTAGAGGTATGACATATAAAGCTTCAATTTCAAATTTGAATATAGGTGGTGGAAAAGCTGTTATAATTGGAGATCCAAATAAAGATAAATCTGAAGTGCTTTTAAGATCATTTGGAAAATTTGTCCAAAGTCTTGGTGGTAAATATATAACTGCTGAAGATGTAGGAATGTCTGTACATGACATGGAGTTCATCAGAATGGAAACTGAACATGTTACAGGAATTAAAAGAGCAATGGGCGGAAGCGGTGATCCATCTATCCTGACTGCTTTAGGAGTTTTTGTTGGAATGAAAGCTGCATTAATAAAAAAATTAAATATTAAATCAGTTAAAGGCTTAAAGATAGGTATACAGGGTTTTGGTAAAGTAGGATATTATCTTTGCTCTCATTTGCAGAAAGAAGGAGCGCAGATTTATGGATATGATGTTAATGAAGAATCTCTAGATAGAGTTAAAAATGAGTTTGGTGTAATACCTGTTAATACAGATGAACTTATGTCGATGGATTTAGATGTTTTTTCACCATGTGCCATGGGAGCAGTGCTTAATCCTTCTAGTATTGAAAATTTAAAATGTAGTGTTATAGCTGGCGCTGCAAACAATCAATTAGAAAAAGAAGATAGAGATGCTAAGTTATTACAAGAGAAAGAAATAATGTATGTCCCAGATTATGTAATTAATGCTGGCGGGTTAATGAATGTTGCAAATGAACTTAAGGGCTACAATAAGGAAAAAGCAAAATATCAAGTCGAAGGTATTTATTATATTCTCACAAGAATTTTTGATTATGCTACCAATAATAATATTTCAACTCTTGAAGCAGCAAATCTTTTAGCTGAAAGAAGAATTCAAGATTACATCAAATGGAATCATCAGCAATAATTCGATGTCAAAAAATGATAAACAACAACGTAAATTAGCTAGAGAGGCAGTACTTCAGGCACTTTATGCAAAACATGTTTCAGATGAAGAGCCAAAAAAAGTTTTACATGATATTTTTATAAGATACGAGTTCGATAAGTTAACAAAGAAGTTTGTTGAGGAACTTTTTCATTCAACAATTGATTTTTCAGAAGAATTAGATAAACAAATTGAATCTAATCTTGATAATTGGACTGTTGATAGATTGAATGTTATTGATAGGCTAATAATGAAAATGTCTCTTTGTGAAATGATTCATTTAAAGTCATATGATATTTCTTATAAGATCACTATAAGTTCTGCCATCGAAAATGCTAAAAAATTTAGCTCTGAAGATAGTACTTCATTTGTTAATGGTGTATTAGATTCAATTTATAAGGAATTATAAGTGGGTATTTTAACAAAAATATTTGGAAGTAAATCTGATAGAGAAATAAAAAAGATTTTACCAACCGTTAAAGAGGTAAATCAATTTTATGATTCATTGGAAGACAAAGACATATCCTTCCTAAAGAATCGCACAAAAGAATTACAGTCAATTATTAAAAAAGCTATTGATGATCAAGAAAGTTCAAAACTTAAAAATATAGATGATTCTAAGGAGCTTAAAAAAATTAGATCCCAAATTGCTGAAAATGTATTAGGGGAATATTTAGTTGAATCTTTTGCCCTTGTTAAACATGCTTGTAGACTTTTATACAATAAGGAATGGGACGTTGTTGGTCAAAAAATTAAGTGGGAAATGATTCCATATGATGAACAAATAATAGGTGGGATTGTTTTACATCAAGGAAAGATTTCAGAAATGAAAACCGGTGAAGGAAAGACTTTAGTTGCTACATTTCCAATTTATCTTAATGCACTCTCCGGAAGAGGTGTACATGTAATTACTGTAAATGATTATCTTGCTCAAAGAGACGCTGAATGGATGGGAAAAGTTTTTGAAACTTTAGGATTATCAGTTGGATTTATTTTAAATAGCATGAATCCTGACCAAAGGAAAGCTTCATATGGTTGTGATATTACTTATGGAACTAATAATGAGTTTGGATTCGATTACCTCAGAGACAATATGACTATTGATAGTGAATTTTTAGTTCAAAGAAGACATAACTATGCTATTGTGGATGAAGTAGATAGTGTCTTGATCGATGAGGCAAGAACACCTCTCATTATATCAGGACCAGTAGAAACAAAAATTAACCAATCCTATGTTGACTTGAAGCGACCAGTTCAATCTCTTGTTGGACAACAAACCCAGCTTGTGAGCTCACTTGTATCTGAAGCTCAAACATTTTTAGATAATGAAAAAATTACTGATGAAGAAAGACAAAAAGCAGGATTATTACTTTTAAAAGCTAAAAGAGGGTTACCTAAGTATCAAAAACTTCAGGAAATATTTCAGGAGCAAGGAACCATTAAAATGATGAATTCAGTAGAATCTGAATACATTGCTGAAAAGAAAACCTATCTTCTGGATGAGGACTTATTATTTTCTATAGATGAGCAGTCCAATAGCGTAGATTTATCAGATAAAGGGAGAGAGGCATTATCGCCAGATAATAAGGATGCATTTACAATTCCTGATTTAGGAGAATTGTTATCTGATATTGATGAGCAGAATATTTCAGATGAACAGAAGCAATTACAGAAAGAGAAAGTCTATAAACTTCACTCTGAAAGAAGTAGTAAGATTCATTATTTGAGTCAGTTATTAAAAGCTTTTACCTTGTTTGATAAGGATGTTGAATATGTTGTCCAAAATGGGCAAGTATTAATCGTAGATGAATTTACAGGAAGGGTTTTGCCGGGTAGAAGGTTTAGTGGAGGACTTCATCAAGCATTGGAAGCTAAAGAGAATGTAAAAATTGAAAAAGAAACTCAAACTTTGGCATCAATTACTATTCAGAATTATTTTAGAATGTATGATAAATTATCAGGAATGACTGGTACTGCTGATACTGAAGCAGCTGAATTTGAGAAGATTTATAATCTTGGTGTAACAGTTATTCCTACTCATAGACCTGTCAAAAGAAATGATTTTAACGATGCGATTTATAAATCAATGCAGTCAAAATATAAGGCAGTGATAAAAGAGGTGAATGAATATTATTCTAAAGGGCAGCCCGTGCTAATTGGAACAATTTCAGTAGAAGTGTCTGAATTATTATCAAAAATGTTGAAACAAAAAGGAATTCCTCACAATGTTTTAAATGCTAAACAGCATCAAAGCGAGGCACAGATTGTAGCACAAGCTGGATTAAAGAAATCAATTACTATTGCAACAAATATGGCTGGTAGAGGAACAGATATTAAGCTAGGCCCTGGCGTAGAAGAGTTAGGTGGTTTACATATTATTGGAACTGCGAGACATGAGTCCAGAAGAATTGATTTACAGTTGATGGGTAGATCAGGTAGGCAAGGAGATAATGGTTCTTCAAGATTTTATATTTCACTAGAAGATGACTTAATGAGATTATTTAATATGGATCGTCTTGCAACATATATGGATAGATTATCTATGGATGAAGATCAAGAATTGAGCGCAGGTATGCTAAACAGAGGAGTAAGTAATGCTCAGAAAAAGGTTGAGGAAAGAAATTTTGCAATGAGAAAACATCTATTAGAATATGATGATGTGCTAAATCAACAAAGAGAAATTATTTATGACTTAAGAAATAAAGCACTTTTGTCAGATTCAATAAAGGATACAATTAATGAATTTATCGAAGACTTTATTTTTGATACAATTGGAGATTTAGATTTTAAGCTATTGAAGGAATGGGACTGGCAAGGTATTAATCAAAAACTTAGTAGTAATTTGCTTGTAAATATTGATATTAATGCGATTGATTCTTTACAGTCTTTAGATGAGTTAATTGACTATATTAATGAAGAGGCAATTAAATATTACAAGCTCAAAGAAGATATTATCCCTTCAGATCTATTAAGAAAAGTAGAAAAATTTATTGTCTTAAAGACTATAGATGAAAAATGGAGAAATCATTTACTTGGAATGGATCAATTAAGGGAGGGGATTGGATTAAGAGCATATGGTCAGAAAAATCCATTAATTGAATATAAATCTGAATCTTATAATTTTTTCCAAGAATTAATGATAAGTCTAAGAAGTACAGTAATTCAAAGAGTTTTTCATGCACAAGTAAGTGATCAAGCTCAGACACAGCAATCTCCTTTGCAAAAAAATATTCAATTGAAGCATGATGAAGTAGCTAATGATAGCACAAATGTAATTTCTCCAAAATTATCTTCCAAAGAAGACAATTCAGATAATGCTGAATCTAAATTGGGAAGAAATGATAAAGTTGAACTTATTTCTCCATCAGGAGAAAAAATTAAAGTAAAATTTAAAAAAATTGATCAATATTTAATGAAAGGCTATACTCGTGTCTAAAAATAAAAAAAATGCCAAGTTTTCAACAAAATCAATTCATATAGGAAATAGGATTGATGAAACTGGAGCAGCTGTTACTCCTCTTCATTTAACTTCAACTTTTAGACAGCCAACTTTTAGTAGTTCAGAAAAATTTGTTTATTCAAGGACTGGAGGACCAACAATTGATGCTTTAGAAGAAAATTTTGCAATGCTTGAAGACGCAACATTCTCATTTGCATTTGCTTCTGGAATGGCTGCAATGTCAGCGATATTTCTAATGTTTAAACCTGGAGATCATGTTCTAATTTCGCAAAATGTTTATGGAGGTGTCTTTAGATTAGTTA
>CBFHKL010000009.1:24813-29056 GCA_965656415.1 uncultured bacterium | reverse complement strand
ACAAAAATTGCTATGGTTGGTGGAATTTTAGGTGCATTATTTACTGTACCGTTAAGAAGAGCATTAATTTTAAAAGCCCAGTTGCGCTTTCCAGAAGGAGTAGCAACTGCAGCTGTGCTTAAAACAGGACATGAAACTGATTCTAAAAAATCACAGAAAAGTTTAAAACTTATTGGAATATCAGCTCTTGTGGGTGGATTTGTTAAGCTTGGAGAATTAGCCTTTAGCGTATGGTCAAGTGCATTGGGAGGTGCAATTGCTATTAAAGGTGCAATATTTGGAATGGGAGCAAGCTTATCTCCCTCACTTTTTAGTGTAGGATATATTGTAGGAAGGAACATTGGTATTCTTGCTTTTACAGGTGGATTAATTTCTTGGGCTATTGCTATTCCTATCTATTCATATTTGTATGGTTTTGAAGGCAATAACTATTTTGAAAGTGCTAATATCATATGGAATTCAAAAATAAGATATTTAGGTGTTGGTGCAATGGTTATTGGCGGTATTTGGTCAGTTATTCAGCTTGCCAAGCCATTAATAGAAAGTATTCAATTAAGTTTAAAGACGCTAAAAGAAAGCTCTGATAACATTTCATTGGAAGAGAGAGATCTTCCAATTAATTATGTCTTCATGGCTATTATAGCAATGTTGATACCAATTGCTCTTACTTATTTTGGAATAATAGGTTCTTGGACATCAGCAATCATTCTTTCATTTGTTATGTTAGTATTTGGTTTTCTTTTTTCTGCAGTTGCAGCTTATATGGCAGGTGTTGTTGGATCATCTAATAATCCAATTTCAGGAGTAACAATTGCTACAATTCTGTTTAGCTCATTATTAATTATTACTTTTTTTGATGTTGACTCATCAAAAGGAGCCGCAGCTGCAATTTTAATTGGTGCAGTTGTGTGTTGTGCTGCAGCAATCGGAGGAGATAATCTTCAAGATCTTAAAACTGGTAATATTGTTGGTGCAACTCCATGGAAACAACAATTAATGCAATTGGTTGGTGTTGTAAGTGCTGCGTTAACGCTTGGAATAGTTTTAACCCTTCTACATGAAGCATATGGTATAGGAAGTTCTGATTTACCAGCTCCTCAAGCTGTTTTAATGACCAATGTAGCAAATGGGGTATTTGCAGGTAATTTAGAATGGGGAATGATCTATGCTGGTGCAATTTTAGGAATTATTATCATTTTAATTGATCAATATCAAGCTTATCGAAAAGCAGATTTTAGAGTACCAATATTGGCTGTTGCGATTGGAATCTATCTTCCAATTGAGTTAACTCTTCCTATTTTTATCGGAGGAATGCTAAACCATATTGCAAGTAAAACTGCTTCTGATGATGGTAAAAATAATGGGTTATTGATAGCTTCTGGTCTAATTACTGGTGAAGCATTAATGGCTATTTTCATTGCAGTACCGCTCTTCTTTGACAAGAACTATTGGCCTTCATTCACTCTATCATCACCTTTTGATGATTTGGTGGGTGTAGCGATAATATCAATTATACTTTATAGATTATATTTAGTAGCAAAAAAATAATTAGAAACCGCTAATAGTAAATTTAGTCCTGTTCTCTAGTTTTTTACTTTGACCAAGAGCTTTGTCATAAGAATTGTAATGTTCACTTCTTACATAATATATCATTTTACCATTTTTGAAAACTTGGTCAATTCGAATATTATTTATTTTTTCTTCATTTAGTGAATCTTTTAGCACTTGAGCATTTTCAATGGAGGAAAATGCACCAAACTGAATAAACCAAACTCTATTTTGATTTAAAGATGCATTATTTTTTTTGGCTTTGGTTTTTTTTGCTGATAACAGTTCTTGATAAACTTTAAGCGAATCTGTATCGCCTGCGGCATTTAAAGATTTGAATAATAGATCTTTTGAAGACTGATTTTGAAGGTGCAATGGTGCATTTAAATTGAAATCTTTAAAGATATCTGATGATGCTATATAAGAACCTTTTGCATAAAAAATTTCTGCTTTTTTTAGCTTTGAGAGCCAAACATAATCTGAATCATTATTAGTATTTATTATTTCCTCATAAAGTTTTAAAGCCTCATCTGCGTTCGTCAGATTAATTGCTTTTTCATATTTTAAATCTAAATCTTTATTCTGGGCAAACAACTGGAACGATAAACAAAAAAGTATAAATATTCTATTTAATAATTTCATCTTTAATCATTTCGTTACATAATGAAGAAATAGACTTCCTTAAATCAAAACTTTCAGAATCTAATTTTAATTTATTTAGCCTAATAGAGTGACAAGAGTAATTGCTTTTCATAAACCTATCAACAAGCTCATTAGCATCCGAAACCTCATTTTTTTCTAAAAGAATATCAACCAATCTATTTAAAGCAAAGCCATCAAAATCATTTTCTAAAAGATTTCTATACAAAACTTCAACTTCATCGTATTGTTGATTATCGAATAATATATTTTCTATCTTGTTATAAACCATTGTTCTTTGGGATGGCATATGTTTTGCATACAGCTTGTAATAAGAAATTGCTATATCAGCATTATCTTTATTATGTCTTGCTAGCTCTAACGCTGATTCAGGATAGATATTTTCAGCATTTGCACTTTTTTCTAGATATTTAACATAATTTGTGGTTTTATCTTTTGACTTATAATCCATAGCAATATAGTAGTTTAACATAGATTCATCATTTTTTTTATGACTGATGTCAACATTCATTAACTTTTTTTCATGTTTAAGAGCTTCTTTCCAATTCTTATTTTCTGTTGCAATATCTTTGAGTTTCAATAAAGCCCATTTGTTTGATGATTCCATAGATATAATATTGTTTAATTCTTCTTTTGCTCTAGCAGTATTACCATCTTTCAAAAAATCTTTTGAGAGAGCTTTGTGAGCTTCAATTTTTTTTATTTTTGAAATCTGAGGTCTCAATACTACTGTTTGATGAATTTTAATAGCTTGCTTAACATCTTTTTCCCTAACAATATCACCGAGTAATAAATATGCATCAATATTATTAGAATCTTTTGAAATAATTTCTCTTAAAAGATGATATGCTTCATCTTTTTTCCCATTTATTAGCGCTTTTAATGCACTATTAAAAGCTTCAGTGTCAGTTGGTATATTTTTTGATCGATTATTTACTACAAAGAAAATAATTAAGGCAATAACAACAAAGATGATTATAAAAATTTGTAAACTACTCAGAGAATAAAATTCCAAAGAATTACTCCTTATCGGAAAAACTAAATTCTTCGCCAACGGCGACATTTCTAAGACTATCAAGCTCCTCTGAAATTTCTTTATTTGATTTAACTAGCTTAGAAATTTCTGACCTGTAAGAAAAAACTGACTTTAAGGATATTATATAACCAATAATTACACCTATCATTATAAAGCCAATAAAAGCCAAGTAGCCAGGTATATCATATCCATTATCTTTAAAGAAATATATAGTTATACTTTCACTATTCTTGTCAAAAAGCAAGAAGGTTCCAGCTAAAACACCTAAAATAAATAATACTCTTAAAACTCTAAACATTATGCTCCTGTTATTTCTTTTCCATGCAAAATTACGCCCGTTGCACTAGTGATTTGTGCCGGTACGATATCTTTAATATTACTATTATTTTTTTCAATTATCACCCATTCATTAGAATCGGTTCTACCTGCCCAATGTAAATTTGATTTTTTACTTTCTTTTTCAATTAAAACTTGCTGAAAAGTTCCAACCATTTCTTGATTTAATTCCAAAGTATGCTTCCTTTGAAGAATTAGCATTTCATCAAGACGTTCTTTTTTAATATCTTCTGCAATTTGATCAGAAAATTGCTCTGCCTTTGTATATGGTCTTGGTGAATACTTAAAAGTAAATGCTGAGTTAAACTTTATAGCTTCCATTAAATCTAATGTTTCTCTGTACTGTTCATCTGTTTCTCCAGGAAAACCAACAATGATGTCAGTTGAAAGACCACAATTAGGCATAATTTCTCTAATTTTCATTGCCATATCATAAAAATGCTCTCTAGTATAAGTTCGATTCATTCTTTTAAGCACTTCATTTGAACCTGACTGCAATGGAAAGTGAACATAATTGCAAATATTTTTTCTTGAAGCCATTACCTCAAGTAATTCAACATTTATATCTTGAGGATGAGGAGATGTATATCTAATTCTTTTGACTCCTTCAATTTCAGATACTGCAAGCAACAGATCAGAAAAAGATTTACCTTCAAATTTGTA
>CBFHKL010000009.1:12531-24795 GCA_965656415.1 uncultured bacterium | reverse complement strand
TAGAAGAGTAATTTCTATGAAACCCTTTTCTACAGCTTTTTTAACTTCTTCAACAATACTTTCCACGCTCCTACTGCGCTCTCTTCCCCTGGTAAATGGAACAATACAAAAAGAGCAAAATTTATTACATCCACGCATTATTGATACCCAAGCATTAAAAGTATCTCCTCTTTTTGGGAAAAGATTTTCATAAACCTCATGTCTGGAGAGCTTTGTATCAACAATACTTTTATTGTCAGTAATATGTCTATTCAATAGATCGGGAATTTTTCTGTAGGAATCAGGACCAAGAATAATATCAACATAAGGTTTATTTTTAAGTAAATCATCTTTCAAATTTTGTGCCATGCATCCTAAAACACCAATTATTAAATGGGGCTTATTTAATTTAATTTTATGAAGATTTCCAAGCTTTGAATGTACTTTAGTTTCAGCATTTTCTCTTATAGCGCATGTATTTAAGAAAATTGCATCAGCTTCATCATAATCAGAAGTTTTCTCAAGTCCAAGCTTGGTTAAAATGCCTTCAACAAGCTCTGAGTCTGCAACGTTCATTTGACAGCCATATGTCTGAATGGCAAACTTCTTTATGTGAGTATTTTCTATCATTTCTCGTCTATAACTTGGTTTTTCCATTTGTAGTATAATTGTAGTATAAGTCCTTGATTTTTAATTAATCAATATATCCTGTGAAAAAATATTTTAGTGGATCTACTGTTTTGTTATTTTTATGGACTTCATAGTGTAAATGAAAACCAGCAGCTCTTCCACTATTACCAGATTTACCAATTTTTTCTCCGCGCTTAACTTTTTGCCCTTTTTTAACATTTATTTTCCAAAGATGAGCATATATAGTCTCATATCCATACCCATGGTCAATCTTTATATATCTACCCCATCCAGAATCATACTGCGCTTTAGTTACAACGCCATCTCCTGTAGCAACTACGTCAGAATTTAGATTTACAGGAAAATCTAGGCCAGAGTGCATTCTTCTTTTTCCATCAATAGGATCTGTTCTATAGCCATATTTTGAACCTATATAACCTTTTACAGGAGAAATTGATGGAATATGTCTATACATAGTTTCATTTGATTTAATCTTATTGAAAATAGTGTTGTAACTATCTTTTTGAATGTTTACTGCAAAAGCTAAGGAGTCTACCCTTTCTTTTAATAATATTATTGTACTATCATCAATCTCTTCAATCGGCAAAACTTTTTCTGAAGAACCTCCAACACCTTGAGCTTTTACATCATCGCTTAGCGGTGCTAAAGTAGCATAAGTCCTAAGTTCTAAATCCTTTTCTTCAATTTCTTTTAATTCTTCTTCAAGTTTTGCAATTTTATCAAGCAATTCTTGTGAAACGTCAGAATATTTTTCATCAGTTTCTTTTAACTTAATCTTATAATATTCGTCTGAAAATTTTAAAGATAAAGAATAGTTTAAACCAATAAATGCAGAAATAAAGACTCCTAAAAAAATAAGTACATTTGACAAAGAAAAGTTGATTTGGTGCAACTTTTCTGAAGATAGAAATTGAAATGAAAATTTCTTTTTATTCATTGTCAGCTATCACGTTATCATTCGAATCATTCTCATGATTGATTTCTTTTTTAATTTCAATAATATTAGATTTGATTGATTCAATACTGTCAATAATAGAAAGATATCTTTTATCACCAACAAAATTGAGGACATTTTTTTCTTTTGTCTTAGAAAATACATATAAGCCTAGCTTAACATAAAGACTTGATAATTTTCTTTCTAACTGAATAACATCAATTCTTAGCTTAGATGTATGGGTAAATTCCTCAGCTTTTTCAGAAGCAACAATGCTCCATTCCGTAATATTCTTTTTTAAATCTTCCCAAAAGTTTGTCATAGTTCAGAATTTAATAGAACCATGATAGATAGCAAAGATTAAAAGATGCTCCCAATTTCTATGAAATCGGGAGCGATCTTTCTTTTATGGTAGCCAACCAAAATTATTCAAAAATACCTTTAAAGAGTGTTGAAATACTTTTTCTAATACCGCTCATATCCTTAATCTGAAGAGTAGAAGATTTATCTTCTACATTATGAATAGGCCAAGCCAATAATCCAAACAAGGTTATAAACTCTCTTCTATCTTCTAAATTTTCTTTGAAAATAATATTATTTATTTTCATAAACTCCACTGGAATATCTTTAAAGTGTTTTTTGAAAAGTAAATCTAGATTTCGAATCTTTGATCCTCCTCCAGAAATTTTAATTCCTGATTTAAAATCATTTATTGAACACCCAATACTATTTATTTGAACCTCAATTTGATCAATTATATCCTCAAACCTTAATTCAACTATTTTTGAAATTTCTTTTTCATTAATATTTTTTTTCAAATCATCATTAGGAATTTCAACCTCTATTTTCTTTGATTCATCTGCAAACTCAGAAAATGCAGAAACATAATTGACTTTTAATCTTTCAGCTTCTTTGAGTGATGATTGAAGGTATGCTGCCATATCTTTGGAAACCAATCTTGATCCTAGGGGTATAACTTTAGAATGAATTAAATAATTATCTTTAAAAATTAATATATTGGTTTTATCTGAACCGATATCAACAAATATAACTCCTAAATCTTTCTCATCATGTGTCAGATTAGATGATGCTGCTGCATATCCATCAAATACAGGAAAAGGTTCTATGCTTAAGTCTTCATTAAAACAATTGTCCAATTGAGTGAGATTAAAATTTCTTACATGGATAACATGAGCTTTAGCATCAATTGACTTGCCAATCATACCAATAGGATTTCTAATTAATGGAGAATTACCAATAAAGTATCCTTGTTCAATATTATGTAATACATATCGATCAGAAGAAACTTGAACATCAGAACATTGATTAAGAAGTTTTTGTTTAATTTCTTCATCTATATCAAAATCGGTATTTTCTCTTGAACGAATTCTTGTAGACGAATTAATTGATCTTATTCCTCTTCCTGAAACAGATACCCATGCATCTTCGTCTATGTTGATTTTTGCATCTTTTTCCATTTTTTCAACCAGGATTTCAAGATGAGAAAGCAACAAATCTTTGTCTATAATATCACCGCAATCAATACTATTGCTCTGAATTTCTGCTAAAGATAGAACTTCAATTTTTCCGTCTGGTAAAATTCTTCCTACGGCACTTTTAATGCTGTGTGATCCTAAATCAAACGCTATTTGAATTTTATTTCTCATTATGCTTCTTTAACAATTATTTGATCATTATATCTTAAATCAATGTATTTAAAATCTTTGATATTTTTTTCTTCCTTTAAAGTTTCTTGAAATAAACTTAGATATTTAATTTTATTTTGAAGCTTCTCTCTGCCTAAAATTATTCTAGTTTTTCCATTTTTAAGAATGATTTCATATTCACTATCTTCATTGAAAACAAATTCTGAAATATCTTCATAAATCATTGAAAAATTATCTTTTGTGTACTTCATTAATATAACTGAATTCAATACATTTGTTGAAGCAGTTGTAGATCCCTTAGGGTAAAGTTCTGGATTTGATTTAAAATTTGTTAAAATGGGTAATGATAAATCACAGTATTCTACTGGAAGACAAACACCTTCAGAATCTAAAATTATTAGCTCATCACTGCTAATCAATGCTACTGGCTCCCTCTCATAAATAGTAATATCAATTGTTGAAGGAAACTTTCTTGAAATTTTACAGTCAATAATATGGTCAAAATTTAAGATTTCATCTTTGTAGTTTCTTAGCTTACTATTAAAAATATTATAAGACATTATTGCATTACTTTTTTCTTCAATTATTGATTGATCAAAAAAAGTAGTTCCATAAATATTCACTTCTTTTACAGTATAAATTTTCTTGAAATCAGCCCAATTAAATGATAAAGCACAAATTCCAAAAATGATCATGAAAAACATTATAGAATTAATTATAGATATATAATTTTTCTTTAACATAATTCCTCAATTTCATCAGCGTCAAAACCAATCAACTTAACCTCGAGTGAAAGATCTATATCAAATTGCTTTTTAACTTCTTTATGTGCTTTTTTAATGAGTTGTAGCATTTCATTAGATGAAGCATTGCCATCATTTATGAAAAAATTGGCATGTTTTTCAGAAATTTTTGCTCCTCCTATACTGAAACCCTTTAATCCTGCATTATCTAATAGCTTTCCTGCTGAATTATTTCTAGGATTTTTGAATAAACTTCCAGCTGATCTTTTATCAAGTGGCTGAGAACTTGTTCTTCCACTTTGAGCCTTAGAAAAGTTTTCTTTAATTAAATTCTTTTCTGCTTTTTTTAAATTAAACTCTGCTGATAATAAAATATCATTTTTATCAAATGATGACTTTCTATATGAAAAATTTATGTCTTTTTTAGGTACTTTTTTAAGCTCATTCTTTGAATTAATAAGTTCAACATTAACTAAGTTTTCTGAGATCTCTCCTCCCCAAGCACCAGCATTCATTATTAAAGCTCCTCCTAATGTTCCAGGAACACCATTAAGATTTTCTAAACCAATTAAATTATTTCTAACTGCCAATCTTACAATCTTTCCAAGCATAGCACCACATTCAGCATACAAAATATTTTCATTTACATTAACTTCTTTTAATGATTTTTTTAAAGAAATAACTACCCCTCTTATTCCATTGTCGCTAACAAGAATATTTGAACCAGAGCCTAATATTGTTAGTTGCATATTATTTTCATTAATTATTTCAATTACTCTTATTAAATCTTCTTTATTATTAGGAAAAACCATCAAATCAGCTGGACCACCAATTCCATAAGTCGTATGCTTTTTAAGCGGTTCATCAACCAAGCATAATGAAGATGAATCATTCTCAATTTTTTTAATAATATTTTTAATCATTAAAGTGTTTTCCTAGTTCTTCTGCAGATCTCCAAATATTTCCTGCTCCCATTGTTAGAAAAATATCTCCGTTGCTTGCAATAGACTTTACTCTTTCAACTATTTCATTTGTAGGTACAAAGGAAACATTTTTATGATCTAATCTTAGCATTTCATCAATTATTAAATTGGAGTTTATTAACCCATTGTCATTTTCTCTAGAAGCATAAATTTCAGTAATCATAACATTATCCGCTTTCATCATAGCTTTTGCGAAATCTTTATAAAACTCTTTTGTTCTTGAAAAAAGATGTGGTTGAAAGATAACATTTAAATTTGTATCCCAATTTTCTTTTACAGTTTCAACCACGTTTTGAACCTCTACTGGATGATGTGCATAATCATCAACAATCATAACTTTTTTGTTTACTTTAATATCAAATCTTCTTTTTACTCCACTAAAATCACTTAATGCTTTACATGCTTTCTCAATATTAATGCCCATAGTTTCACAAACTGATAGTGCAGCGAGTGCATTATAAACATTATATTTTCCTGGCACAGAGAGATTTACAGATAATATTTTGTTTTTAACCTTAACATCAAAAGAAACATTGCCATTTTTTTGTTGAATATTTTCAGCTTTTATATCTACATCTTCATTTTCAATTCCGTATGTAATTAAAGGTTTATCAATTCTTTTTATTATTGATGCAACATTACTTGAGTCAAGGCAAGCACATACTTTACCATAAAATGGCACAGAGTTAGCAAATTGGAGAAACGTTTCTTTTAAATCCTCAAGGTCTTTATAGCATTCAATATGCTCAAAATCAATATTGTTTATTACAGCGATAGTAGGATTTAAATGAAGTAAACTTTTATTATACTCATCAGCTTCCACAACAAAAGTATCTCCACTGCCAAGAGCTGAATTTGATTCTAGAGATTTGACTACGCCACCAACAATAATAGTTGGATCTAAATCTAAAGTTTTCAAAATACTTCCTACCATTGAAGTTGTAGTAGTTTTTCCATGAGTTCCTGATATAGCAACTGTAGAATTATTTAATTTAGCTATTTCAGAAATCATTCTAGCTCTAGAATAAACTAATAAATTTTTTGATAATGCGTTCTGAAGCTCTGGATTGTCTTTCGGGATGGCATCAGAATAAATAACTAACTCAGAATCAGAAATATTTTTTTCATTGTGACCAATTTCAATATGTATTCCCATATCTATAAGTCTTTGAACATTTGGTGAATCAGAAATATCAGATCCAGTTACTAGAAAACCTTTATTTTTTAAAAGCTCTGCTATCCCACTCATTCCAATTCCACCGATACCAATGAAATGTATTTTTTTAATACTATAAAGCATATTTTTTCTCCAAAATATAGTCTGAAATCAAAGACAGTGTGTCAGGAATAGCAATATTCTTGAAATTGCTTTTCATAGAATCTAAAATTCTATCATTTTGAGATAAATTTTTTAATGAAGATATAAAAGTATTCTCACTAAAATCATCTTCTTCAATTAGCTTTGAACATAAATTATCTTGAAGAAATCTAGCATTATAATGTTGATGATTTTCAGACGAATATTTAAAAGGAATTAAAATTGAAGGTTTTTCAAATTTTATTAACTCAGCAATAGTCATTGCTCCAGATCTTGATAAAACTAAATCTACGTTTTGATACATTGCAGACATTTGGTTACAATAATCATATATAATAGTATTTTCTTTTTGTAAATGTTTTAAAGATTCGTAATTATTTTTTCCAACTATCCAAACAATATTGATAAAATCAAGCTTATCTCTCTCTAATGCAGTCTTAATTTTTTCATTAAGAAATTTTGAACCTTGACTGCCTCCAAAGACTAAAAGGGTCTTTAAATGTTTTGAAATATTTAAATTGATATTATGATTATTTGAAAGAAGAACAGGATTGCCAGAATAAATATTGTTTGAAAGCTTTAAATATTTTTTTGCATTCTCAAATCCTAAAAAAACTGCTTTTGCTTTTTTACTAAACATTCTTGTTACAATTCCTGGATATGAATTTTGCTCATGTAAAACATATGGAACTTTAAGCATCCTTGCCACCTGCAATGGCAAGAAAGAAGAATAGCCTCCTGTAGAAATAACTAGATTAGGTTTTTGTTTAATAAAAAACATTAAAACGCTAAAAAACCCAAATATGACATTAATCATCACTTTTAAGTTTTCAAGCATAAATTTAAAATTGAGCTTTCTATTTATTCCAGAAATAGTAATAAGTTTATATTCAATATTTTCACTTTTAATTTTTAAATTTTCTATCCCCTTCTTAGCTCCGATATAAGAAAAATTGAAATCTGACTTTGAATTAAGATCTTTTTTAATAGCCATTAAAGGATAATAATGGCCCCCAGTTCCTCCGCCACATAGTAGAATGTTCATTTTAGGCATTAACTCTCAATCTCCATCTTTTTACGTTTAGCTTTCTTTGAGCTTTACTAATATTTAAGAGTATTGCAATCATCATTAAGTTTGTAATTAAAGATGAGCCCCCATAACTAATAAAAGGAAGAGGAACACCAGTTACTGGGACTAAGCCTATTACTACTCCAATATTTATAAAAGCATAAATTGTTATGCTTAAACCAAAACCTATTGAAAGCATAATTCCAAAAATATCATTTGATTTCTTCGAAATTTGTACAGCTCTATAAAAAATAATATAATACACTAGCATTAATAGACTTCCTGCAATGAAACCTAACTCTTCACCAATTATTGCAAAAATAAAATCTGTATGAGTTTCTGGTAAATAAGAATATTTTTGAATGCTTTCTCCAATACCCATTCCAGATAATCCTCCTTGTTTTAAACCTATTAATGCTTGATTTGATTGATATCCTACAGAAGCTGAGCTTGCTGGATCAATAAATGATAAAATCCTACCTAATGCATAGTTTTTTTCATTTAAAATAAAAATTCCGATAGTACCTACAGAAAGAACACCTATAGTAGCCAATTGGATAAAGGATGCTCCGCCAACAAATAACATAGCATATGTAATGATTAGCAAAATCAGGGTTGTAGAATTGTCTGGCTGAACAATAATCATTAAAGCAATTGGTAGTATAGCTAATAAAGGATAAAAAATACCCTTAACAAATTGTTTCATATATTTATAATTATTATCAATGTAGCTAGCCAAAAATAATATTACAGAAAATCTTGCTATATCAGACGTCTGAAATGAAATAGGGCCAATTGACAACCATCTACAAGAATCCCCATTACATCCTTGCAATTGAGTGTAAACCAGCAGAAGAAATGAAAGAAATAATAAATAAGGAGATATAAATTGTAATTTTCTATAGTTAATTTTTGTGAAAAAAATAAAAATAAAAAATGCAGGCACAAGCTTGATCATTTGACTGACTAAAAAATATGTTCTTGATTCACCACCAGTAATTTCTAATGATTTAACCCAGCTAGCACTAAAAAGCATAAATAATCCAAATGATATCAACGCAATAACAGATATGAATAATAATCTGTCTTGTTTTTGCTCTTTAATATTCATGCATAGAACCTTTCTATTATTTTTTTGAACTTAATTCCTCTTTCTTCATAGTTATTAAACTGATCAAAACTAGAACATGCAGGTGATAGCAAAACAACACTACTTGAAACTGCGCTACCCACAGCATTATTAATCGCATCTTCAAATTGCTCAATTTTTTCGATTTCTATTTCTGAAGAAAGTGAATCATAAATTTTATGTCTTGATTCTCCATAAACTATAATTTTTAAGATGTTTTTTTTGAAGAATAAAATTTCAGAAAAATCATCTTCCTTTGCAATTCCTCCAAGAATTAAAATTATTTTTTTTGAAATCGATTGAATTGCTTTTATTGCAGAATCAATATTTGTTGACTTTGAATCATTAATAAAATCTATACCGTTAATTGAATGAAAGCATTCAAACCTATGTTCTAATCCTTCAAATTCTTTGATTGCGTTACAAATATTTTCTTTTTTGATTCCAACTTTACTCGCTATTTCAGTAGCTACAATAATATTTGATATATTGTGTATACCTTTTAATGATATTTCATCAGTTTTTAGAGTCATACTTGAATCATTTGAGCAAATTTTATTTTTATCAAAAAAGTAGTTACCTTTTTCTTCAGTGAGTGAGAATGCAAAAAGATCTAGTTTTTTATTATTAACTTTTTTGTTCAAAATATTATCATCATAATTAAATAGGCAATGTCGTGCATTCTCAAAAATCTTCAATTTTGTATTAAAATACTCATCAAATGAACTGTATCTATCCATGTGATCAACAGAAATATTAAGAAACGCTGAAATTTCTTTTTTAAGACCTGAACAGTGTTCAAGCTGAAAACTAGATAGTTCTAAAATACAATAATCATAATCATTTGTATCATAGAGTTTGTTTTCTAATACTATTTTTGAGAACGGGATGCCAATATTTCCAGATTTTAAAACATTTTTTTCTTTACTAAGTATTGCAGTAATTAGTGATACTGTGGTTGTCTTGCCATTTGTACCAGTAATACAAATATTCTTTACATTCGAAAGATTTCCAGCAAATTCGATTTCGCTAATTACTGGGATTTTAGAAGCTTTAATTTTATGCATAATTTCAATATCGTTTGATATTCCAGGTGATTTAATTATTAAATCTGATTTCAAAATCTCTTCCGAATGCATACCAATTTCTATCTCCGTACCTAATATTTTCAGATCATTAATAAACTCTGAGTTAACATTGGTATTTGAATCTGATATAAAAACTTTATAGTCCATACTGGTAGCTAACTTAGCTGACCAATATCCACTTTTACCTAGACCAAGAATACCAATATTTTTTGCTTCCAATATCATCGATTTTGTTTTCTTATATATGCAGGAACATCTAAATCAGCACTTTGATCAAAGTCATCAAACACTAAAGTCGGTCCATCATTTTCTTCTTCAAAAACCTCATTATCTAATGCATTTTCATTTCTTTGATTGTAAAGTGTTGTATTTGAAGATTCCATTAGATCATTTGTATTTTTATGAAAATCATTTTTTTGAATTTCTTTTTTATAATTTACATCCTCAATGGGTGTTCGATTAAATCCGGTTGCAATGACTGTCACCTTTAACTCATCATCCATATTTTCATCAACTACACAACCAAAAATTAAGTGAACTTCTTGACCTGCCTCTTCATATATAAGTTTGGTAGCAGCATCTACTTCTCGCATCGTCATTTTCTTATTTCCAGTTACATTTACTAAAGCTGCTTTTGCACCTTTAATCGATTGATTGTCTAAAAGTGGACTACAAATAGCTTGTTGAGCTGCTAGAACAGCTCTTTCCTGTCCTCTGGCTGTTCCAGTACCCATTACTGCATCTCCCATTCCGCTCATTACAGTTTCAACATCTGCAAAATCAATATTTACATTTCCTTGTTTGTTTATTAGGTCTGAGATACTTTGTGCGGCTTGCAATAATACCGAATCAGACTCAGAAAATCCCTCTTCAAGAGTTGTATTGTAATCAATCACTGATAATAATTTTTCATTAGGTATTACAATCAATGTATCACAAAAGTTCCTCATTGTAGATATTCCCTTCATAGCAGCTGACATTTTTTTAGGACCTTCAAAATTAAAAGGTAGAGTAACAATACAAACTGTTAATATACCTAGCTCTTTACAAATTTTTGCTACTACAGGGGCTGCACCAGTACCAGTACCCCCACCCATTCCAGCTGTAACGAAGACTAAGTCTGATCCAGCTACAATAGATGATACCGCTTCTTTATCATGCATAATTGCTTTTCTTCCGATTTCAGGCTTAGCTCCTGCGCCCAATCCTTTAGTTAAATCTTTTCCAATTTGGATTTTTGTTTCAGCTGGATTGCTATCCAAGTCTTGAGCGTCAGTATTTATAGCAATAAACTCAACTCCTTCCATTCCAGAAGTAATCATTCTATTTATTGCATTTCCTCCTGCTCCTCCAACTCCGAGAACCTTAATTCTAGCCTTTTGTGTTGAAAATTCATCAAATTCAAATAACATTATTATCTCCTTATTCTTTTAGCTCTGCTTTCAATATACAGATTGATTTTTTTTCTACCTTTGTCCCTGCCTCAATACTTTGATTAACAATTAACCCTCTTCCGCTTATTTGAGGCTTTATTCCTACTTTTTTTAATTCTGAAAATGCGTCTCTAACAGTTTTACCAACTAAATTTGGCATTTCTACATACTCAATTTTTCTTTCTAAGTTCTTCTGAATTAAAATTGGTTTATTTTTGATTTTTTCTTTTTTAGATCTTGAAATTGAAATCGATTTATCGATATTAATTACTCTATCCATAACAGATTTAAAAACTGGTGCAGCTGACATTGAACCCCAATGTAAATTTCTAGAAGCATCAGGACTGTCAAGAATAATTAGACATAACAATTGAGGGTTTTCTTCAGGGAAAAATCCAACAAAACTTGATCTAAATTCATCTTCAGAGTATTTACCTTCAACTAATTTTTTAGATGTTCCTGTTTTTCCTGCTACATTCCATCCTGATATAAAAGCTTGTTTACCACTCCCATGTTCAACCGTATGAGCAAGCATAGATTTTAATTTTTCTGCATTAACTTGAGATAAAATTCGTTTTTTTGTGTTTCTTTGATTTTTAATAATTGTATCATCATATTTTTCAATTTTTTCAACTACATATGGCTTTAATAAAAATCCTCCATTTGCGATTGCTGCATATGACATTGCAATTTGCAAAGGGGTTGCAGATACTTCATACCCAATGGGAATACTATGCATTGAAGATAAGCTCCATTTTGAAGGATCTCTAAAAATTCCTGATGGTTCAGTAGATGAATCAAAACCAGTTTTTGTACCATATCCAAACTCTCTTGCTTGATTATAAATACTCTTTTTTCCTAAATATTCTGCAATTTTAACAGTTCCAATATTGCTTGAATATGCCATGATTTCCTTAACATTTAGCACTGAGTGAGGCTCAGAATCTTCAATCATTTTAATATTATGAAAATTATAAGGTCCTTCA
This sequence comes from uncultured bacterium, assembly GCA_965656415.1. GTDB lineage: Bacteria > Fidelibacterota > Marinisomatia > Marinisomatales > Marinisomataceae > Marinisoma. The sequence continues at coordinate 12,815 of CBFHKL010000009.1, read as the reverse complement.
ACATTATATTCGTCAGTTAAAGATATATCACCTTCAAGTGCAGCAGCCATTGTTACAATTTTAAAAGTCGATCCTGGCTCAATCAAATCAGTTACAATCTTATTTTTTTGGAATTCAATATCAAAATCACCTGGAAAATTAGGATTATAATCTGGAAGATTAACCATTGACAATATAGCGCCAGACTGAGGATCTAAAATCAATCCCATTGATGCACTTGCACCCACTTTATCCATATGAGTAATTAATTCATCTCTTAGAATTGCTTGATATTCTTTATTTAT
>CBFHKL010000009.1:0-12521 GCA_965656415.1 uncultured bacterium | reverse complement strand
ATTGATGCACTTGCACCCACTTTATCCATATGAGTAATTAATTCATCTCTTAGAATTGCTTGATATTCTTTATTTATGGTTAAAGTTATATTAGCACCATTTTTTGCTTCTTTTGATGGTAAAGTTGGATCAGAAATTTTAACTCCTAGACCGTTTCTCTTTAGAAGCTTTGATCCACTTACTGGTTCAAGATATTTATTATATTTTGATTCTAATCCAGAAATGCCTTTATCGTCAATGTTCGTAAAACCAACTATCTGTGATACCAAGTTATCTTCCGGATAGTATCTTTTAAAACTTTTTTTAATAATTAAAGCATTGGGATACTTTTTTTGAAGGTTTTCGCAATTTTTATTCGTTTTCTTTTCAAGCTCAATATAATCTCTTCCGTTATTAAGCTTAGCTAAATAAAGCTCTTTTTCTGTTCCAGTACAAGCAGATAATTCATTTAAAAAATTATCTTTATTTATAATTTTTTTTGAATGAATACCTATTCTGTAAAAAGTTAAATTTTGTGTAAGATTTCTTCCATTTATATCAAAAAAATTTCCTCGGAGTCCTTTTACAGTTTCAACTTTGATCCCTTGAGGACTATTAAGTTTATTAATAATCTGAATGTTAAAAAGTCTAAAACCAAAACCTATCCAAACAAGCATAATAGCTATGTGAATAAAAATTATTCTATTTTTAAATTTTATATAGTTTTTAGTCATTAATTTTAATAGTTATAGTTTCAGGATTGCTTGAAACCAGCCCAATTTCTTTTGCTCTCTTTGATATAACGTCAGCTCGTTTCATTCTTTCAACTGAATTTCTTTTTATAGTTAACTCTTCATTAAGCTTGGCTAATGTTTGCTTATTAAAATCAATACTTGATTGTGCCTTATCAGCTTCAATGAATGCTGCTAAATAAACAGCTATTGTTAAAACCAAAATGACAAACATAAATACCCATTTTAAGTTTTCTCTTTTTTGTTTTTCTGCCTTACTTAATCGTTTTTTCTTAGCCAATTTTTTCTCCTACTCTCATTTTTGCACTTCTTGCTCTTTTATTCATATTCACTTCTTCATTTGAAGGTGTAAGAGGTTTCTTGAAAATCAATTCAATCTTCTTATTATGTTTCAAATCTTTAAGTTTATGTTTAACTATTCTATCTTCAACAGAATGATAACTAATGATTACTACTCTTCCTCCAGGGTTAAGCAAATTGATAAAATTATCTAGGAATTGATCTAAGTGATTTAACTCATCGTTTGCCGCTATTCTTAGGGCCTGGAAAATTCTTGAATATGTTTTTAATCTAAATTTATATGGTGTCACTTTATCTACAATTGATGTAATTGACATCACATTGATTTCACCCTTTAAATCTTTTATTTTTTTTGCAATTTTATATGCATGTCTTTCTTCTCCAAAATCCTTAAAAATTTTTGTCAACTCTTTAAGATCATGTTTTTTAATTATTTGTTCTGCTGTATAATCTTCAGAATTGCAATCAAAACGCATATCTAATGAAGATTCAAACTTATGAGAAAAACCTCTACTGTTATCTTCTAATTGAAAAGATGAAAGACCTAAGTCCAAAAGAATGCCATCAACAGCACTAATGTTTAGATATTCTAATATATCATTTAAATTTTTATAACTATCATTAAATATCTTAAGATTTTTATGAGACGATAGTTGTTTTTTTGCCAACAAAATTGATTTTTCATCTCTGTCAATCCCAATCAATAATCCAGAATCAATTTTCCTTAGAATGCTTTCAGAATGCCCACCTAGGCCTAAAGTTCCGTCAACATAAACTCCATTTTTTTTGATTTTTAAATTTTCTAATGACTCCATCAACATCACAGGAATGTGTCTGTTTTGAGCTGATGAAGCAGTAAGCATCAGATATTTACTCTTTCAGAAAGTTGTTCATAAGATTGATCGTCAATTTCATCAGATTGATCAATCTTTCTTAATAAATTAGGATTCCAAATTTCAATTTTATTTAAAACTCCAATAATTGTAACATCTTTCGTTATTGATGAATAATCAATCAAACTTTGAGGTAAGACGAATCTTCCTTGGGAGTCAAACTTTAAAATATTAGCATGCCTTAAATGATTTCTTAAGAATATTCGATTAGTTTTAGAAAGAGAAGAAAGTTGATTGAGCTCTTTTTGAATCAAATTCCATTCACTCATTGGATAAATCCAAGCGCACCGATCAATCCCTCTGGTAACGACAAATGTTTTTTTATCCTTATTCAAAAATTGCTTTCTGATAGGAGCAGGAATGTTGATTCTATTCTTAGAATCAATAGAAAATGTAAACTGTCCTGTAAATGTATATTGGCTACTCATAATATAATAAGGGAAATTAACCCACTATTAACCACATATGTTACGATACAGAGTAAGTTTATGTCAATAAAAATTATAGAAATGAAGGAAAAAAATTATAATTAATTTTTAGGTAAATATTTTTTAATAATAATGGAGTAAGGATTGGATTTCAAAACAACTTCAACAGGGAAATCATTTATTATATTTTTTGAAAAATCATGATATGAATTATCAGAGAATAAAATAAGTTCAAAATCAACTGTATTAGCAATTAAAAAATACCTTTCATCTCCATCCCATTGTTCGGTAAATGTATTTGATTGATTACTCAAAGAATCTTCAAATATGAAAAATTCTTTTCCTGAAAAATTATCATAAAGATTTATATAATTTTCAATACCTGACTTGAATCTTACAGTAACAATGCTGGAAATATTATCAATTGATAGTACTTCTTCGCTCCTTAATGAATAATATTCTATCAAATCAGATTTTGAAATTCTTAATTCGTTTTCTAAATCTTTTTGTGAAATTTCACTATTTGAATTGAGTGAGAAACTTAACAAAAGAATTAAAAAAAATGACGATATTCCAATCAACACTGATGAGTTAAATAAATTTTCACTATTTATTTTTTTAACAAAACTGGATCTATCATTTGGTTCATCAACAATGAATTTTAATGATTTAGAGCTTGGTTTTTGATTTAAGAAATTATCTAAATCAATTAATGCCTCATCAATATCGACACCAATCTCATTTATATATGCTTTAAAAAATAATTTAACGTAAACAGGAGGAATTTCTGCAAATTTTCCTCTTTCTATTGACTGCAGATACTTCAAATCAATTTTTGTTCTTTTTGAAATATCTTTTAAGTCGATATTATTTTCTATTCTAAACTTTTTGTATTTATTGTAAAAAATCATTGTGAATCGAGAATGTTTTTTATTTTACTTTCTAAAAATTTTGTTTCTGGGAAACCTACAATATTATTGTAACATCCGTCAATATTTTTAATGAAATATTCATCTGCATCTTCAACGTTATATGATCCAGCCTTATCTAGAACATTAAAATTATCTATATAATGCTCAATTTTTCCTTTATCTAGTATTTTAAATGAAACTTTTGTGCTATCAAAAATAGTAATTTGATTATCATAGAATGTTAATGATAGAGCACTAATCACATAATGAGAATTACCTGATAACGAACTCAAAATGTCAAATGCATCTCTATTTGAAGCAGGTTTCCCAATGATTTTATTTTCAAATTCTATTATCGTATCTCCTGAAATAACATAATCTGTCGGATACTTTTGATGAATTTTTAATCCTTTTCTCATCGAAACATCTATGACATAATCTATAGGATCTAAATTGTTGATATTGTTCTCATCGATATCTGGAATCTTAATATCAAAGTTATATCCTAACTTTTCTAGAATTTTCTTTCGTCTTGGAGAACTAGATGCTAATATTATACCCATAAAATCATTTTTTTTTAGCTAAATTTATAACAATAAAAAATAAATATGAACCAGACAGATTTAATTAAACAAATATATGATAATTACCTCTCTAAAATTATCGACGCAAAAACTTTTTTTGATAGACCATTAACATATACAGAAAAAATTCTTTTTTCTCATTTGGCAGAAGATTTACAATCTAAACCTGAAAGGACTAAAACATTTTGCACTTTAAGTCCAGATCGTGTAGCAATGCAAGATGCGACCGCACAGATGGCTTTACTTCAGTTTATAAATGCAGGTATGAAAACAACAGCTGTTCCAACTACTGTACATTGCGATCACTTGATTACGGCTATCAAAGGTGCCGATGATGATCTGGACAATGCTTTACTAACAAATAAAGAAGTATATGACTTTTTGAAATCTGTTTGCGCAAAATATGGAATAGGTTTTTGGAAACCAGGCGCAGGAATAATTCATCAAACTATTTTAGAAAATTATGCAGTTCCTGGAACAATGATGATAGGAACGGACTCTCATACTCCTAATGCAGGAGGTTTAGGTATGATTGCAATTGGTGTCGGAGGTGCAGATGCGGTTGATGTTATGACAGATTCTCCATGGGAAGTTAATTGGCCTGGTTTAATAGGAGTTAAGCTTACAGGACAATTAAGCGATTGGTCATCCCCAAAAGATATTATTCTGAAGCTTGCTGGCATCTTAACCGTAAAAGGTGGTACTGGAAAAATAATTGAGTACTTTGGCGATGGAACTGAAACAATAAGCTGTACTGGTAAGGCAACCATAACTAATATGGGTGCAGAAGTTGGAGCTACAACATCAATTTTTCCTTATGATAAAAAAATGTATGAATACCTTGAAGCAACTGACAGAAAAGATATTGCCGATTTAGCAGATAATATTAAAGAACATCTTAAAGCAGATGATGATGTTCAAAAAAATCCTGAAAAATACTATGATGAAGTTATTGAAATTAATTTATCAGAACTTGAACCGCATATAGTTGGACCATATAGTCCTGACTTATCCAGAGAAATCTCTGATATGCCAAATGCAGTCAAGGATAACGATTATGATGACAATCTTAAAGTTGGATTAATCGGAAGTTGTACAAATTCATCTTATGAAGATATTGAAAAAGCTGCTCATGTAGCTAAACAAGCTCTTGATGCTGGATTAAAAGCTAAATCAGAATTCTATATCACTCCAGGTTCAAATCAAATTAAAGCAACAATGGAAAGAGATGGCTATACAAAGATTTTTGAAGATCTAGGTGGGAAAGTCTTGGCAAATGCATGCGGTCCATGCATTGGTCAATGGCAAAGATCTGATATTAGAGATGGTGAAAAAAATACTATTATAACTTCATTTAACAGAAATTTTGCCAAAAGAAATGATGGAAATGCTGCTACAGAATCTTTTGTAGCTAGTCCAGAAATTGTTACTGCACTAGCAATATCAGGAAAATTAAGTTTTAATCCTTCAAAGGATAAGTTAAAACTTAGTAACGGAGATACTTTTACTTTTGAATCTCCTATTGGTTCTGAATTACCTGAGATGGGATTTGAAGAAATTGGTAGTGATGATTTTTTGAAGGCAGATCTTCGACCAGATACTCAAGTTATTATAAAACCTGAAAGTGATAGATTGCAAGTATTAGAGCCTTTTTCACAATGGAATGAGAAAGAAATGGAAAATTTAAAAGTACTTTTAAAAGCTGAGGGAAAATGTACGACTGATCACGTATCTCCAGCTGGTCCTTGGCTAAAATATAGAGGTCATCTAGAAAATATTTCTCAAAATATGTATTCAGGAGCGCTCAATGCGTTTACAAAAACAAACGGAGAAGCAATTGATTTAATTAATAATAAAACTGACAATATTTATGAAGTTGCTAAAAATTATAAAGAAAATAATATTGATTGGATTGCTGTAGCTGATGAAAATTATGGAGAAGGTTCAAGCAGAGAGCATGCAGCTATGGAGCCAAGATTTATGGGATGTAAGATTATTTTAGCAAAAAGTTTTGCAAGAATTGCTCAGACTAATTTAAAAAAACAAGGTATTATTCCTCTATTATTCAAAGATAAAAGTGATTATGATAAAATCGAGTCTAACGATACAATTTCTACAATTAATCTTAAAGATTTTGATAACAGAACGAACCTAAAATTAAGCTTAAATAAACCAGATGGATCATCTGTAACTATCGAGACTTTACATACTTTTTCAAAAAATCAGATAGGCTGGTTTAAGGCAGGCTCAGCTCTTAACTTAATTGCAAAAAAATCAAATTGAACATTAATGATATAAATAAAAATTGGGACTTTATTATTGGTCTAGAAATACACGTCCAATTAGATTGTGACTCCAAAATGTTCAGTAATTGTCTTTACGAATATGACAATGCACCAAATAGTCTTACCTGTCCTACTTCCTTAGGACTTCCAGGTGCTCTTCCAAGTGTTAATCAAGCTGCAATTGAATCAGCAATAATGTTTGGTAAAGCAGTAAATGGCGATATAAGTAAAAATTTTACATTTGCTAGGAAACATTATTTTTATCCTGACCTTCCAAAAGGGTATCAAATATCCCAGTTCGATCAACCTATTATTTCTGGTGGATCAGTTCCAATTTGGTGGAATGATCAAGAATTTTTAATTGAACTAACAAGAGCACATTTAGAAGAAGATGCAGCAAAATCATTCCATGACAATGCTAATAAAAAAAGTAATGTAGATTATAATAGAAGCGGTGCAGCTTTGATTGAAATTGTAACAGAGCCAGTGCTCATTCATCCAGAACAAGCTAAAATTTTTATGCAACGTATTAAACAAATTGTTAACTACATTAATATTTCAAATGCCGAAATGGAAAAAGGTAAGCTAAGATGCGATGCAAATATTTCACTTTCAAAAAAAGGTAGCGGCAAATTTGGTGTTAAAACTGAAATTAAAAATATTAATTCATTTAGGAATGTTCAAAAAGCAATTGAGTCAGAAATTTTACGACAAAATAAAATTCTTAATAATGGAAATGTCGTTCAACAAGCTACTCTAACTTGGAATAACGATAAAAATATTGCTGAAATAATGAGGATTAAAGAAAATGCTGATGATTATCGATATTTTCCGGATCCAGATCTACCGCCAGTAAGCATAGAAAAATCATTCATTGAAAATGTTAAGTCTTTAGTTCCGATGCTCCCTTTTGAATATGAAAAAAAATGGATGAGCGAATATAATTTATCTCTTAATGAGTGCATGATACTCTCTTCAACAGAAGAAATTGCAAAATATTTTGAAAAAGTTGTTAGCCTAGATGTATCGCCAAAAAAAGTTAGTGCTTGGGTTTCCACAGAACTTTTTAGATTGTTTAATGCATCAAATTCTATATTTGATTCATCTAAAGTTGAAGCAAAAGATCTAAAAAGTTTAATTGACCTTATTGATAAAAACAAAATTACTCAAAATTCTGGAAAAGAAATTTTAAAAGAATTATTTGAATCTGATAAAAATATTAATGAAATCTTGAAAAATGGAAATTTTGATGCATCTGATTTAAATATTAATAATATTATTGAAAAAGTATTATCTAGTTGTCAAAATGAAGTCAAAAGATATAAAGATGGTGAAGAAAAGTTGTTAGGATTTTTTATTGGTCAGATAAATAAACAAACAAGAGGTAAAGTAAACCACGAATTAATAATTACTGAACTTAAAAAGAAATTAAAAAATTAAAATTTTTTTCCTTCTGCCATTAAATCCTTAATTACTGAATCAATACCTTTTTTATCAATAATTTTCAAGCCTTTAGCAGAAACTTTGAGTGTAACTTTCTTATTAAGTGTTTCCACCCAAAAAGTCTTTTTTTGAAGATTTATATCAAATCTTCTTCTAGTTTTATTATGAGCATGACTTACATTGTTGCCATACATCACTTTTTTACCTGTTACTTCACAAACTCTTGACATTTTTTAACCTTTTATGTTTAAGTTCAAATTGAACAGGGGAAATTTAAACCAATAATCGTACTGAACAAACAAAAACTATATGTTTGATATAAATAAAAAAATTCAAATAGGAGACCTAAAACTAGATTTTCCATTTTTTTTAGCTCCTATGGCAGGCGTTACAGATTATGCATACAGAGTAATTGCAAAAGAATTTGGAGCTGGCGTAGTTTACTCTGAATTTGTCTCAGCACATGGAATTATCAGAAAGAATGAAAAAACATTAAATATGATAAAATTTTCAGAATTTGAAAGACCAATTGGAATTCAAATATTTGGTGATACACCAGAAGTTATGGAAGACGCAGCAAAATTAGTTTATGAGAAATTTAAACCTGATTTAATTGATATTAATTATGGTTGTCCCGTTCCTAAAGTTACAAATAAAGGTGCTGGTTCGGCCGCACTAAAAGATTTGTGTTTAATGGAAGAAATAACTGAAGCTGTAGTTAAAGCAGTAGATAAAATACCTGTAACTGTTAAAATGAGAGCAGGTTGGAACTCTGAAAGTATCGTCAGTACACAAGCTGGTGTCAATCTTGAGAAAATTGGAGTAAAAGCAATTACTCTACATCCAAGAACCACTGTTCAAATGTATAAAGGTTCAGCTAATTGGGATTTAATTAAAGAACTAAAAGAAAATGTAAAAATTCCTGTAATTGGAAATGGAGATGTAAAAAACATAGATGACATAAATGAAATGTTTAGTCACACTAAATGTGATGGAATTATGATTGGAAGAGCAGCTTTAGGCAATCCATGGTTTTTTACACAAATTAAAAAATATATGCTAAACGAAGATTTTGCAGATATTACTATTGATGAAAGATTAGAAATATGTAAAAAACACCTTGAACTACTTGTAAAAACTCATGGAGAAGTTGTTGGCTGTAATAATATGAAAAAACACTTCGCTTGGTATTTTAAAGGAGTTAAAAGCGCATCTTTTTATCGAAAAAAATTTGTTTTAGCAAAGAATTATTCTGAAATGAAAGATATTTTGTCTAATATTAGGCACTAAAAAATAAAGGAAAAATTATGGACAAAAATTTTAAAGCAATTAACGAACCGATTATTGATTTTGAACCTGGCTCAGAGCATAGAAAATTACTTTTACAAGAGATTGAAAGACAGTCAAGCAGACAGAAAGATATTCCGATTATCATAAATGGGAAAGAAATAAGGACTGGTAATACTAAACCTTGTACAAAACCTCAAGATCATGGACATATTTTAGGTCATTATCATGAAGCAGGTCCGGATGAAATTCAAATGGCTATAGATTCTTCATTAGAGGCTTGGAAGTCATGGTCTAATACATCTTTAGAAGAAAGAGCAAAGATTTTTAAGAAAGTTGCAGACTTAATAGCAGGCCCATACAGGTATAAAATTAATGCTGCAGCAATGTTAGATATTGGTAAGAGTGTTTTTCAAGCTGAAGTAGATGCTTCATGTGAATTAATTGATTTTTTAAATTTCAATATTGAATTTGCTCATACTATGGAAAATTCTTTTACTCCAATATCTCCTGATGGTATGAAAAATGAATTAGAATTCAGACCTTTGGAGGGCTTTGTTTTTGCAATTGCTCCGTTTAATTTTTTTAGTATTGGAGGTAATCTAGCTATATCCCCTGCTATTGTTGGAAATACAGTACTTTGGAAACCAGCACCGAGTGCTGTTTACTCAGCTTACTATATTATGGAACTTTACAAAGAAGCAGGTCTTCCTGATGGAGTTATTAATTTCATTCCAGGCGATGGACCAAGCATAGGTGATCAAGTATTAAGCCATAAAGAATTAGCTGGTGTACATTTCACTGGATCTACAAAAACATTTAAACATCTTTGGAAAAAGGTATCAAATAATTTAGATATTTATAGAAATTATCCAAAAATTGTTGGAGAAACAGGTGGTAAAGACTTTTGTATAGCTCATGATTCAGCTGATATTCAAGGCTTGGTAACAGCAATGGTTAGAGGAGCTTTTGAATATCAAGGACAAAAATGTTCAGCTATGTCTAGAGCATATTTGCCAAAATCAAAATGGGATGAAATTCACGAAAAACTACTAAATGAAGTCAAAACAATTGATGTTGGACCTCCTGAAGATTTCAAAAACTTTGTAAATGCTGTCATTGATGAAACAGCATTTGATAAAATTGCATCGTATTTAGATTATGCTAAAACAAGTAATGATTGTGAAATACTTTGTGGTGGTGGATATGATAAATCTAAAGGATACTTTGTAGAGCCAACTGTTATTCTAGCAAAAGATCCACACTTTAAAACGCTTGAGGAAGAAATTTTTGGTCCTGTTCTTACCATTTTTGTTTATGAAAACGAAAACTGGGATGAAACATTAAAGTTGATTGATAATACTTCTCCTTATGCTCTTACAGGTTGCGTTTTTTCGGAAGATAGGGATATTGTTGATGAAGTTAGATCTAAATTGAGATTCTCAGCTGGAAATTTCTATATTAATGATAAACCTACCGGTGCTGTTGTTGGACAGCAACCATTTGGAGGAAGTAGAGCATCTGGTACAAATGATAAAGGCGGCTCTATGCTTAACTTATTAAGATGGACATCTCCAAGAACAATCAAAGAAACTTTTGAACCTCCTCATAATTACAGATATCCATTTATGGATGAAGAATAGATGAAAATTCACGAATTTCAAGCTAAAGAACTTTTATCTGATTACAATGTGCCAATTCAAAGAGGCCATGTTGTTTATTCTTCTAATGAGATTGAAAAAACAATAGAGAAAGTTCAAAATGAATTCAACTCAGATGCTGTTGTAGTTAAAGCACAAATTCATGCTGGAGGTCGTGGTAAAGGTGGTGGAGTTAAATTCTGTTCATCAACTGAATCAGCTCTAGAATCTGCTAATGAAATTCTTGGTATGAATTTAATTACTCATCAAACCGGAGAAGAAGGCAAGCTTGTAAATCAAATATTAATTACAGAAGCACTAGATATTGAAAAAGAGTTTTATTTTGCATTAATGTTTGATCGAGCCAAAAATGCTGATGTTTTCATTGTGTCAACAGAAGGCGGAGTTGATATTGAAGAAGTAGCAGAGAAAACTCCTGAAAAAATTGTTAAGGCTTGGGTAAATAATGATACCTACCCTCTTGATAAAGCAGTAAATACAATTATTGATGCATTAGGTCTAAATTCATTTAATGATGCTTTAGAGATTTTTACGAATATTTATAATTGCTATTCAAATTCAGATTGCAATTTACTAGAAATTAATCCTCTTGTAATCACTGAAGACCAAAAAATTATTGCACTAGATGCAAAAGTTGATATTGATTCTAATGCTTTGTTTAGACAAGAAAAAATTTCAAAATTTCATGATACTTCTGAAGAAGATCCACTTGAACTAAAAGCATCAGAATATGGTTTGAACTATATTAAACTTGATGGAAATGTTGGCTGTATGGTTAATGGAGCCGGCCTAGCTATGGCAACAATGGATATAGTAAAACATCACGGCGGCGAACCTGCTAACTTTTTAGATGTTGGAGGTGCAGCTAATGTTGATACAATTAAAAATGGTTTTAAAATTATTCTCTCAGACCCTAACGTAAAATCAGTTTTGATTAATATTTTTGGTGGTATCGTTAGATGTGACAGAGTAGCGAATGGAGTCATTCAAGCTGTTAAAGAATTAAATTTAAATGTTGGTGTTGTCGTTAGGCTTCAAGGAACTAATGCAAAACTGGCAAAACAAATTTTAGATGAATCTGATATAGAGCTTATAAGCGCCGAAACAATAGATGAAGCTGCTAAAAAGGCAGTTGGGTTGGTATCATAATGTCAATCCTATTAAATGAAAAAACTTCTATTATAGTTCAGGGAATTACTGGATCTGAAGGACTATTTCATGCACAGCAAATGTTAGACTATGGTTCTAACGTTGTTTGTGGAGTAACTCCTGGAAAAGGTGGTCAAACTGCTACAGAAAATAACTTACCAGTTTTTAATAGCATCGAAGAAGCAAAAAAAGAGTTTTCAATTGATGCCACAGTAATTTTTGTTCCTCCTAGATTTGCTGCAAATGCAATTCTTGAAGCAATTAATCAAAATATTGGTTTAATTGTTTGTATATCTGAAGGAATTCCTGTTCGTGATATGAAAAAAGTTAAAAGTGCACTTGATAATTCCTCTTCAACTCTTATTGGCCCTAATTGCCCTGGCTTAATAACAGCTGAAGAATCAAAAATTGGTATTACTCCCGGTTTTATTTGTAAAAAAGGTTCTATTGGTATTCTTTCTCGTTCAGGAACCTTGACTTATGAGGCAATTGACCAAATTGTTAATGTTGGTTTAGGAATGACTACCGCTGTTGGAATTGGAGGAGATCCAATTATCGGATCAAGTATGATAGATATATTGAAACATTTTGCTGATGATGAAGAAACTAAAGGTGTTGTTATGATTGGTGAAATTGGTGGCAGCATGGAAAATGAAGCTGCCGAATGGATTAAAAACAATTTTAATAAACCTGTTGTATCATTTATTGCAGGTCAAACTGCTCCTAAAGGAAAAAGAATGGGTCATGCTGGAGCAATTATTTCTGAAGGATCTGAAACAGCAGATGCTAAAATTAAAATTTTAAAAGAATGTGGGGTTTCAGTTGCAAAAACAGTATCTGAAATCGGAG
>CBFHKL010000008.1:25202-30429 GCA_965656415.1 uncultured bacterium | reverse complement strand
ATATCAGGATTTTTAACAAATGATTGATGGACTAAACAATTGTCCTCAATAAACTTATTTAATTTTCCTTCAACAATTTTTTCAATAACATTTTCAGGTTTACCTGATGATTTAGCCTGATCCATAAAAATTTCTTTTTCTTTATCAAGAACATCTTGATTAATACCAGATTCATCAATAGCTAATGGATTTGATGCTGCTACTTGCATAGCAATTGAGGCAGCTAAATCATTAAAACCTTCGGTCTTTGCAACAAAATCTGTTTCACATCCAAGCTCAACTAAAACACCAAGCTTACTTCCATGATGAATATATGAAAAAATAATACCTTCATTAGCTGCTCTAGATGATTTTTTTTCAGCTTTAGCAATTCCAGCTTTTCTTAAATGATCTACTGCAGCATCTAGATCACCATTGGCCTCTACTAACGCCTTTTTACAGTCCATCATTCCAGCTCCGGTTCTTTCTCTCAAGATCTTTACTAGCTTAGCATCAATACTCATTTGACTACCCTTCTTTCTGTGCTTCTTTTTTTTCTGAATTAGATTCAGATTTGTCATCATCTTTTTTACTAACAGATATAATAGTATTAACTATCTCATTAACTATTAGTTGGATAGTTCTGATAGAGTCGTCATTAGCAGGAATTGGATATTCACAAAGGGTTGGATCTGTATTTGAATCAACAAGACAAATGATTGGAATTTCAAGTTTTTTAGCTTCTTGAATAGCAATTGATTCAGTTTTACCATCAACGATAACAATAGCACTTGGAAGCTTTTTCATATCTTTAATTCCTCTGTGCTGATCAGATAATTTAATTTTTTCTCTATTTAATTGAAGAAGTTCTTTTTTTGTAAGATCCTCAAAAATAGCAGAGCCTTCTTTTTCTAAAGAATGAAGTCTTTTAATACTTTTCTTAATGGTAGAAAAATTAGTTAATGTTCCACCCAACCATCTTTCCACTACATAAAACATTCCACATCTGTCTGCCTCTTGCTGAATTACATCTTTAGCATGCTTTTTAGTGCCAACAAAAAGAATATCGCCATTTCTTTGAACAATATTAGAGATGAAATTTAAAGCCTTATCAAGACTATCTATTGTGTCATCTAGATTTATTATATCAATACCATTTTTTTGAGATATAACGAAGTCTTTAAAATTTGGATTAGTTTTACTACTGACATGTCCAAAGTGGGCTCCGGAATTAAGTAAATCTTCTTTTGTAACTTTTTGCATATTTTTATCTTTTCGAGAATTGGAACTTCTTTCTTGCTCCAGGTTGACCGTATTTTTTTCTCTCAACTTCTCTAGCATCTCTTGTCAATAATCCATGAGATTTTAGCTGAGATCTGAATTCTGCATCTATTTTTAATAATGCTCTAGCAATACCTAATTGAATTGCTCCTGCTTGACCAGTTAAACCGCCACCCTTAACATTAATTTTAATGTCATATTTATCTTTTAAGTTTAAAACTTCAAGGGGTTTTACTGCATGAATAACTAAGGAGTCTCTTTTCAAATATGAATTAATATCATCTGAAACGTTGTTAATTGAAAATTTGCCTTTTCCATCTGATAGATAAACTCGGGCAGTTGAATTTTTTCTTCTTCCAACGCCATTAAAATATTCTTTATTCATTAATTAGAGCTCCATTCTTTTGGTTGCTGTGCTTCATGACCATGATCTGTGTCCTTATAAATTCTAATGTGTTTTGATATTTCTCTTCCAAGTTTATTTTTAGGTAACATACCTTTGACGGCATTCAAAACAACTTTATCGGAATCATTTTTCATCAAATCACTAAAACTTGCATACTTTACGCCACCAGGATATCCAGAGTGTCTGAAGTATTTTTTGGTTTCTGATTTATTCCCAGTGACTCTTATTTTATCAGCATTAACAATAATAACAGCGTCTCCCATATAAATATTTGGAGAGTAGTCAGCACGATGCTTACCTCTTAGTACTTGAGCAACTTCAGATGCAAATCTTCCAAGCACCTTATCTGATGCATCAAAAAGCCACCATTGCTGGTGAACATCTTTTGCTGATATAGTTTTTGTTATCTTTTTCATAATTGTATAAAAATGCCCCAAAACTTAAATGATGTGTTCTCATTAGTCAATGATTAATAAAAGAGATTTTATAATGAGAAAAACTGGTTTTTTGAAACAACATATTTTACTCTTCCAATAAGTTCTTTTCCAATAAAAGGTGAGTTGGATGATTTTGATAAAATATGTTCATTTCCAAAAACCCATTTTTCATTTGGATCAAAAATGGATATTTGAGCTTTACAGCCAATAGAGAATAAATTCTGTTCTAAGCTCATTACTTTTCTAGGATTTACAGTAAGTTTTTCAATAAGAGATTTTAAGCTCATACCATTTTCTTTAACTAGAACTTTATTGACTGCTCCAAAGCAAGATTCAAGACCAATCATTCCAAATTCAGCATCATTAAAAGTTGTTTCTTTGTCTTCAATTGTATGAGGTGCATGATCTGTAGCAATACAATCGATTAAACCTGATTTAATCCCCTCAATTAATGCTTTCCTATCATCTTTACTTCTGACTGGAGGTGCAACTTTCAAACTAGTATCAAATTCATTTACATTTTCATCAATAAAAAATAAATGATGGGGAGATACCTCTGCAGTAATTTGGGAATTTTTCTTTTTAAATTTTTTTAATAATTCTACTGTCTCTTTTGTAGAAATATGCAAAAGATGTAGTTTAGAATTCAAAGATTGAGCTAATAACATATCTCTATATACCATCACAGCTTCAGCTAAACCAGTATTACCTTTAAGACCAAGATTATTTGACGTTGCAGAAGCATTCATTACTCCATTATTTCTTAAGAAAATGTCTTCAGCATGATTCATGATAGGAACATCTAACATTTTAGCATATGTCAAAGCAAGTTTCATAAATTGAGCATTTTGAATTGGCATTCCATCATCACTGAAAGCAATAGCACCGTTCTTTTGCATCAATAGCATTTCTGTTAAATCTTCACCTTCTAGACCTTTTGAGACAGCACCAATTGGAAAAATATCAATAGGAAGCTTTATACTTTTACTTACAATATAGTGGACGTTCTCTGGAGAATCTATAATTGGATCAGTATTAGCCATTGTACATACTTGAGTAAATCCACCACCTAAGGCTGCAAAAGAACCGGACTCAAGTGTTTCTTTGTCTTCTCTTCCAGGCTCCCTAAAATGAGCATGAATATCGCAAAAACCATGCGTTACAACCAATCCTTTACAATCAATTACTTTAAAATCTTTTCCTCTGGAAGAAATCGAATCGCTTATCTTAGTAATTTTTCCATTTTCAATTAAAATATCTCCAATAAATGTTTTTTTAGAAAATGGATCAATTATTCTTCCTGATTTTAACAAAAGTTTTTTTGTACTTTTTCCTGAAATCATAATTTAATATCTCCTTCACCAAGTAATAAATAAAGAATGGACATTCTTGAAGCAACTCCATTTAAGACTTGATCAAGTATTACAGCATTGTCTGAATCAGCAACTTTACTATCAATTTCTACTCCACGATTCATTGGACCAGGATGCATAATGACAATATCCTTTTTCAATTTACTTATTCTTTCAAAGGTAAGGCCAAATTCACTATGGTATTCTCTTTTTGAAGGAATTCTTCCTAAATGCATTCTCTCTAATTGGATGCGCAACGCAATAACAGCATCACACCAATTCAAAACTTCATCTAAGTTATATGTAATATTAATTCCTAATTTTTTTGCATCACTAGGTAGCAAAGTACTAGGCCCACAAACTACGACTTTAGCACCAAGTTTTTTCAATGCAAAAATATTACTTCTCGCAACTCTACTATTCAATATATCTCCAACAATACCAACCTTAAGACCTTTTATTTTTCCAAATTTTTCTTTTAATGTAACCACATCTAAAATAGCTTGGGTAGGATGCTCATGAGATCCATCTCCAGCATTAATTACTGCTCCATCGATATATTCAGTAAGCTTCAATGCTGAACCTGGATGTCCATGTCTAATAACAGCACCATCTATTTTCATAGATTCAATATTTTGGACAGTATCTTTAAGGGTTTCTCCTTTTTTGACACTACTTGTAGAAGCTGAAAAGTTAATGCTATCAGCACCAAGTCTTTTTTCAGCTAAAGAAAAACTAATTTTGGTTCTTGTAGAATTTTCGAAGAACATATTCACAATGGTTTTACCTTTTAGGAGAATAGCCTTTCTACTTTCTGTTTGAAGTATATCTTTAAATTTAAAAGAAGTATCGATTATTTTATTCAAATCAGAAACTGGAAAATATTCTAAACCTATAAGATGTTTGCTTTTTAGCATTTAATTCTCCAATTGTTTGCGAAAATTAGTTTATTTGAATCAATTTATCAACAATATCATTTATAGAAATCTCATCTAAACTAAATGACACATCGTGACTATTTGTATTAAACCATTTTTTTTGTCTTTTAGCATACTGTCTTGTTCTTATAAATATGTTTTCCACTGCTTCGTCAATTGAAACTTCTTCTCTTAAAAAAGATGATAATTCTTTAAAACCTATGTAATCAATGTGTGAAATATCTATTTTATTTTTTATTATTTTTTCCACTTCATTGACCATGCCTTCTTCAATCATAATTTTTATCCTTTTGTTAATTCTTGGATGTAATAAATCATTACGCATTTTTAAATAAACAAAATAATAATTTTCAAAATACCTACTATTTAAAGATGCAGAATCAAAATTTTTGGATAAAGGCTTTCCTGTAGTCTCAAACACTTCTAAAGCTCTTACTAACCTTTTTTTATTATTTATATGTACTTTTGTTGTGTAATCAGGATCAATTTCTTGGAGTTTTCTATATATTTTTTCTTTATCAGAATCATATTCTCCTTCAAGTCTAGATCTAATATCTTCATTTGTATGGCTTCCTTCAAATATTCCTTCTATTAAAGACTTAAAATATAGACCAGTACCACCACAAAGAATTGGAGATTTATTATTTAATAAAATCTGATCAATTTTATCATCAATCAATTTGACATACTCTCCCGCGGATATTTTCTCATTCAAACTCTTAAAACCTATAAGGTGATGAGGAATTTCATTTAATTGACTCGAATTAGGTTGAGCAGTTCCAATTGGAATTCCCTTATAAATTTGCCTTGAATCAACTCCAATGATTTCACCAT
>CBFHKL010000008.1:20771-25104 GCA_965656415.1 uncultured bacterium | reverse complement strand
TTAATTTTTTTTGCTAATTCTATAGCTAAACTTGATTTACCTATTCCAGTAGGACCAAAAATTGAAAAGATTTTACGCAATTATGCTCCTGTTAATAAATAGAAAATAATAGATACGGGAGTTAAAATGATTGTGGATAAAATTGGTATACCTATCAAATTCAAAATAATAAGTCCAATAAGAACTCTTGGTCCATAAACTTCTATATTATATAGCGTTCTAGGATTCTTTACAATCAATGGAAGTATTCTTGACCCATCTAAAGGGTTTAAAGGTAATAAATTAAAAATTGCTAAGACTATATTAATTTGAATAAATATTTCTAAAGGAAAAATAACCTCTTCGCTGAACTGAAAATAAAAATTTAATCTATAAATAATAGATGCTATCATAGCAAGAAACATATTTGAAGCAGGGCCAGCCATAGCAATCATCATCATATCAGATTTAGGATTTTTAAGATTTTGCATCAAAACAGGAACTGGTTTTGCCCATCCAAAACCCAAAAAATAAAGAGCAAAAGTTCCAAATGGGTCCAAATGATTAAAAGGGTTTAAATTCATACGATTTTGATAGTATGAGGTGTAATCTCCAAGGAGATATGCTACCCTTGCATGAGCATATTCATGAAAAGTGAGTGCAAATATAATCGTAGGCACTAAAATCAATTGTATTTCTAAAGGTAAACTTGCTATTCCCATGTCTTAAAGATAATTAATTCTTTTTTTTATCAAAAGCTTTCATGTATTCACTATCAATAAACTCTTTTGACAAGTGTACATATATTTCTGTTGTTGAGATGTCAGAATGACCTAGCAATTTTTGAATTTCAACTAAATTTGCACCCCCATCTACAAGATGCGTTGCAAAAGAATGTCTAAAAGTATGAGGTGAAACAGTTTTTGTAATGCCAGCTGCATTAACATACTTTTTGATTGATTGCCATATTGCTGCCCTAGTCAATCTTTTACCATTATTACTGAGAAAAACGTATTTCTGATCAGATAATTTTCTATTTGAAAGTATTTGTCTGGATTGATATAAATACTTTTCTAACCATTCTTTTGCATAGAATGTTAATGGGATTATTCTTTCTTTATTCCCTTTACCAAAAAAACGTATAACATTTGCATCAAATTGAATATTATTAACTTTGAGTTCACACAATTCACTTACCCTTAAACCGCAAGAATATAATAATTCAATGATACATCTATCTCTCAAGCCTAAAAGTTCATTATTAGTATTTTCTGATTCTTTAAATATTTTCTTTATCTCTTCTACAGACAAAACTGTAGGTAGTTTTTTTGTTAATTTTGGTGTATAAATACCATTTAGTGGATTTTTTTTAATTGACTTTCTATCAATTAAATAAGAAAAATATGATGATAAAGATGAAAATTTTCTCTTTATTGATCTTGGGGAAATTTTACTTCTGCTTAAGTATCTAAAATATTTTTTTACTATCTCAGTATCGTTTATAGTCTTCTTGAATGTAATTTTTCTTTTTAATAAATATTTTTCAAAAGATTTAATGTCTGATAAGTATGAATCTATGGTATTTGTAGAATGATTTTTTTCAATTTTTAAAACTTGAACGAAATGCTCTAAGTTTTTAAGCATAATTATCCAATCATTTCAATATAAGATTTAGAATCTAACAATGAATCGGTTTCAGCATTTGCAGATAATTCAATTTTAACCATCCATCCACTTTCATATGGATTTGAATTAACATTTTCAGGATCGTCATTTAGGGATTCATTTACTTCAACTATTTTCCCAGAAATAGGCATAAATAAATCCGAAACAGTCTTGACGGCTTCAATGGTACCAAAAATATCTCCTTCATTAAATTCTTCATCAATTTCAGGGAACTCTAAAAAAATAATATCTCCAAGTTCACCTTGAGCAAAATCAGTAATGCCTACAGTAGCTATGTTGTTTTCAATTTTAACCCATTCATGTTCTGAAGTGTACATCAAGCTTTCAGGATGATTCATTGTTTTTTCCCCTTATTTTTTTTAAGAATTTACTTAAAAAATTTATATCAAAATTTCCATTATTAAAGTCTTTATTTTCAAAAATCATTTCTAAAAGTGGCAAGGTTGTCTTAGGCCCCTCAATAAAAGTTTCTTGTAGTGCTCTTTTCATCCTTATTAATGCTTTTTCTCTTGATGATGAATGAACTATCAATTTTCCTAACATTGAATCGTAATTAGTTGGTATTTGATATCCCGCGTATATAAATGAATCTATTCTTACACCTATTCCTCCAGCAAAATTAAGAGATTCAATTCTCTTTGGAGAAGGGATAAAATCATTAAATGGATCCTCAGCATTTATTCTACATTCAATAGCATGTCCATTCATAAGTATATTTTCCTGCTTAATTGTCAATTCTATACCAGCATATGCTCTAATTTGTTCTTTAACAAGATCAATCATACAAACCATTTCAGTAATAGTATGCTCAACCTGAATTCTTGTATTCATTTCGATAAAATAAAAATTCTTTTCATCATCAACTAAATATTCCATGGTTCCAGCACCAACATAATTAACATTTTTTGCAAGCTGCAATGACTTAGAAGTCAATTCATCTCTTAAAGAATCATCCACAAACAATGATGGTGATTCTTCAATTAGTTTTTGGTTACTTCTTTGAATAGAACATTCTCTTTCCCCTAAGTGAAGATGATTTCCAAATTTATCAGATAATATTTGTACCTCAATATGACGACCATTCTTAACAAATTTCTCAACATAAATTTCTGAATTATTAAATGCCATTCCAGCTTCATTTTGAATAATATTAAATCCCTTCTCTGCTTCATTAGCATTATTTATAACACGCATCCCTTTTCCGCCACCTCCTGCTACAGCTTTTAACATTACAGGGTATCCAATTTCATCAGCAATTTCTAACAAATCATCAACAGAGGATAAAGTATTACTTCCAGGGATTATTGGCACTCCTGCATTTTTTGCTGCATTTCTTGCATTTACTTTATCGCCCATCAGGTCAATAATTTCAGCTTCTGGACCAATAAATGTGAAGCCATTTTCTTTACAAATTTTACTGAAATTTGCGTTTTCTGCAAGAAAACCGTAACCAGGATGAATTGCATCCGCATTTGTGATTTCTCCTGCAGCAACGATTCTTGGTATATTAAGATAACTATCTAAAGCAGGACCTTCACCAATACAAATTGCTTCATCTGCAAATTTTACATGTAAGGAATTTTTATCTGCTTTTGAGTAGACTGCAACGGTTTGAATGTCCATCTCTTTACAAGCTCTAATTATTCTAATAGCAATCTCACCCCTATTAGCAATAAGAATTTTTTTGAACATAATTATTTAGATGGCTTTAATTTAAATAATACTTGATCAAATTCAACAGGGCTTGAATTATCAACTAAAATTTCTTCGACAATTCCTGATTCTTCTGCCTGAATTTCATTCATAATTTTCATAGCTTCTACAATACAAATAGTGTCTCCAATATTTACATTGTCACCAATACTAACAAATGATGCTGAATCAGGATCTGGAGATGAATAAAAAGTTCCAGGCATTGGTGACTTGATTTCAATTAGTCTTTTTGAAGAATCATGTTTAGGTGTATCTATATTGGAATCAACTGGCTCTTCTTTATTCAAATTTGGAACATTTAGATTGTCTGATGATAATTGAGAAGAATCAACATTTAACACAGGAGGCTTTTTGGTAACCTTAATTTTTTTAAACCAAAATCTTACTTCTATTTCATTTATATCGCTATTTTCAAGCATATAAATGATTTCTTTTATTTTATCTTTCCACATTTAATTACTGCTTAACTCTTTCGGAATAAGATCCATCCTTAGTATCTATTTTTACTAAGTCGCCCTCATTTATAAATAAAGGGACCTGAACCTCTAAACCTGTTTCTAATATAGCAGGTTTTAATGCATTAGTTGCCGTATTACCTTTATGCCCTGGATCTGTTTGCTCTACTTTAAGAGTTGTTTTAGCAGGAAGAAGCAAGCTAATTATCTCTTCATCATCAAAAGAAATCTCAATACTATCACCTTCTTTGATATAAAAATGTCCATTATCCATTAATACCTTATCAACTTGAACTTGATCATAAGTGTTATTATCCATAAAAACAAAACTGTCTCCATCTCTAAAAAGATATTGAAATTTTCTGGATGTAACTCTTATAAATTCAAGTTTAGCACCTGAATTAAAAGTATGGTCAATAATTTTTCCTGATTGAATATCTTTAAGCTTTGTCCTTACAAATGCTGGACCTTTACCAGGCTTTACATGTTGAAATTCAATA
>CBFHKL010000008.1:16816-20673 GCA_965656415.1 uncultured bacterium | reverse complement strand
AATTTTCATTCGAGAATTTTTAAAATTAATTACTGCTCCATTTTTAATATCTGCTGTAGTACTCATGATTGTAAATTAATTGAATTAATTGCTTTATAGAAGTTTTCTTATAACTTTTTTTAATAATTCTAGAATATTTTTTTTATCGCTTGAATTAGGATCATTTTTAGCAAATTTTACTTGATCAATTTCATCAAGCAATCTATTCAGATCTTCATCTTCAAAATAACCCTTTAATTCAGCTGAAGTCATTTCAAATGAAATGATATAAAAATTATCTTGAAAATATTTTCTAAGAATTTCTGAAATTTGGAAGAAAAATTCCTCAGAATTAGTTGATGCATTAATTTTTTTAAGTTCGCTCAGTGCTTTTGTTTTGGGATTAAAATTAAAAAACTTTCTTTTTGAAAATTTTTTATCATTTCTTGACCTTATAAGCATTATAACAAACATAACCAATAGACATAAAAGAAAGGCTGAAAAGAGTTTTAATCTTTCAATTGGAAATTGAATTTCTTTAAAGGGCTTATCATCCAAAACAGTTGTCATGGTTGTATCTAAAACCGTAGATATAAAAACAAATGAAGAATCAGTTTTAAGAATTGACGCTTCTAATGAATCCGGAAAACTAATGAATACATATAATGGAGGTATAACAACCTTGCCTGTATCCCAAAAAGTAATTTGATAATCAATTGAAACAGAACTATCTAAAGTGTCAATTTTAGAACTTTTAATAAAAATTTTTGAAGAATCTGCTAGCCATGCAGATGAATCTTGCCAAACTACTGAATCTAATGTAAATAATTCTCCTAAATTATTAATTGTAACATTATGATTAATTGGAAAACCAATTTCAGTAGTTTTCGGTAAAGTTGTATAAGATATATTTGGATTTCTATCATCATTTTTACATGCAGTAAGAAATAAGACTAAAACTAAAATATAAAAATTCATCAATTTCTTTTTGCTCTTGATCTAAAAAATTGCATTAGAAACTTTATGTAGTCATCATCAGTGTTAATTTGTAACAAGTCAAAACCAATATTCTTACACTTTTTAGAAAATTCATTGAGCTTCTCATTTGAATGTTTTTCAAATTTTTCTCTATTTTTTTTAACCGATGTGTCTATCCATGTTGTTTTTCCTGTTTCAGAATCATGGATGTTAATTAGTCCAATATTAGGAAAGCTACGTTCATGCGAATCATAAATCTGTAACCCGATAACATCATGTTTAAAGTTTAAAAATTTTAATTCATTCCAGAAGTTATCATCGATAAAATCTGAAATAAGAAAAATAACACTTTTCCTTTTAGATATTTTATTTGCAAAGTCTATTGCGCTTTTAATAGAAGTACGTTTATTATTATTTTCAAAATCATGATTAATTATATCTGTAATTAATCTTAAAACATGTTTTTTCCCTTTTTTAGGAGGTATATATTTTTCAACTTTATCACTAAATAAAGCTAGGCCAACTTTATCGTTATTTTTAATTGCTGAGAAACTCAACATTGCTGCGATTTCTACCCCTAAATCTATTTTTAAATTTTTAGAACCAAAAACCCCGGAACTACTTACATCGATTAAAATTATAACAGACAATTCTCTTTCTTCCTCAAAAATTTTAATATGAGGCTTACCAGTTCTAGCGGTAACATTCCAATCAATTGACCTAACATCATCTCCAGGAACATATTCTCTAACTTCTGAAAATGTCATACCTCTTCCTTTAAAGTTTGAATGATAATCCCCTCCAAAGAAATCATTTACAACATTCTTGGTTCTTATTTCGATTTGGCGAACTTTTTTGAGTATTTCTTTTGACATTATGGATTTAAGGAACAGGTACTTCTTGAAGAAGTTGATCGATAATATCTTCTGAAGTAATTTCTTCCGCCTCAGCTTCATATGAAAGTAAAATTCTATGTCTTAAAATATCCTTAGCAACATATTTTACATCTTCAGGTATAACATATCCTCTTCCATCAATAAAGGCTTTTGCTTTAGATGCTAGAACTAAATTAATTGAAGCTCTTGGAGATGCACCGAATGAAATTAAATCTACTAATTTTGATAGGTTAAATTCTTTAGGACTTCTTGTAGCAAAAACAATATTTAAAATGTATTCTGAAATCTTGGAATCAATATAAATATCATTAACAAGATTTTGTGCGTCTAAAATTGTTTTGGTTTTAACAACAGATTTAATCTTATTATCATTTTGAGTATTTGCTCTATTAATAATTTCTTTCTCTTCTTCAATTGAAGGATATTCTACAATTACCTTCATCATAAATCTATCTACTTGAGCTTCAGGAAGTGGATAAGTACCCTCTTGTTCGATCGGATTCTGCGTGGCTAACACAAGGAATGGTTTTGAAAGTTTAAATGTATCATCACCAATAGTCACTTGCTTCTCTTGCATTGATTCTAATAAGGCACTTTGAACTTTTGAAGGAGCACGATTAATTTCGTCTGCTAATATAATATTAGAGAAAATAGGGCCTTTTTTTGTATTAAACTCTCCTGTTTTTTGATTATATATAAGAGTTCCAAGTAGATCTGAAGGAAGCATATCTGGAGTAAACTGAATTCTTTTGAAATCAGCATTAATTAAATTAGCTACAGTATTAATTGTTAAGGTTTTTGCAAGTCCTGGGACTCCTTCTAGCAAAATGTGGCCATTAGATATAATTGAAATAAGAATTTTATCAATTAAATCATTTTGGCCAACAATAACTTCTGATATACCTTGCCTCAATGTTTCAACAAAAGTAGATTTGAGCTGAATTTTAGAATTCAGTCTATCTAATTCATTTTTCTTCATCAGTATTTCTTATCCTATGTTTTGTTTCAAATTCTGTATCTGTTAAAGGAACCAAAAATCCACTACTTTTTTTAATTTTTAAAGAACCCTGTAAATCTAATACATTTTTACCAATTATTGAGACTGTTAAGTCTGTAACGCCGTTTAAATTAATATTTTCAAGCTTTGCAAAATAAACATCATAACCATTAACGATTAAATTTAACTCAGGTTTCAAAATTTCTTCAAAATTTAAAGTACCTCCAATCTGCAAATTTGGCTTTGTCTGAAGGCTTAAGCTTTTTTTTGGATTATAAACTGTACCTATTAAATTTGCTTGACCGATATTGTCAGATATATTTAAATCTAAATTTAATCTACGAATAGGCTCAGGCTTTAATTCAACAGGAAATGTTTTTAATCTCATAGTTGTGTTTCTGATTTGAATAACACCATTGAGTTTTTGGGTCATATCTGAATCGCTGAAATAGTCATCTTCTAAAGTAATATCAAAAGAAATAGTCTCCTTATCATCTCCAATACTTTCAACATCTTGAAAAAATTGAGCAATATAACTTACAGGAAAATTTTCTGATGATTTTAAGCGAAACTTATATTTCTCTAAAGAAGAAAGTTCAGAATATTGGTTTATATTTAAATTAAAATCGAATTGTCCAATTTCAATATCATTATCAATTAAACTTCCATTTTCTGCTTTAATAATAACTGGAAAAAAATGTTCGCTTTTTTTGATATCTATATTTTGACTTTGAACGTTAGCAAGATTTAAAACCGGTTTTTTAATTTTGATGTAAACTGGATTAATCAAGTTCAAATCAGTATTATTATTCAAAATAATTTCAGAAACAAATTGTAAAGTTTTAGCAAAATTTAAAGATGTATTTAATGTAATATTTTCTGATACAATTAAAATATTTCCTGATCTTTTAATAATAGCATTTTCTAAAGTTATATAAGTGTCGATATTTTCATCTCTAGCCTTAAAATAAATTGAGGATGATTCTTCAAAATCAATTTCAAATCTT
>CBFHKL010000008.1:10131-16717 GCA_965656415.1 uncultured bacterium | reverse complement strand
TTAGATAAGCTATTAAGTGTTTGATTTGATTTATTTAAATCAAACTCAACACCATCAGATAGATAGAAATAAAAAGCTATTAGTACAATAATTGTAAAGCCAAAGAACGTAGCTAAAACACTAGTAATTGTTTTTAAAATTTTTACAGCTATGCTATCCATAGATGGAAAACTAAGTAATTATAGATTAATAAAAAATCTAAAACTAGTCTTCGACTACTTCAAAATCAGCATCTTTAATTTTTTTATCGTCTTTTGCTTCAGAACTAGATTCTGCTTCTTGTACAGGCGGCTCTTGATTATTAGCATTTGATGCATCATACATAGAAGAAGCTTTTGAACTCCAAACAGAATTTAAATTTTCCATTTCGGATTTGATATCATCTACTACGGAAGACTCATTAGCTTTTTTTAGCTTTTCTAAGGCATCAGTAAGATCATTCTTATCATCGTCTGATAACTTATCTTCTAAGTCTTTCATTTGTTTTTCAGTTTGAAATACAAGTTGTTCAGCTTGATTCTTAGTATCAATTTCTTCTTTTTTAGCTTTGTCTTCAGCTTCATGCTTTTTAGCATCGTTTACCATTTTTTCAATTTCCTGTTCTGATAAACCACTTTGAGCTTCAATCCTTATACTCTGCTCTTTTGAAGTTGCCTTATCAACAGCTTTAACATTTAAAATTCCATCAGCATCCATATCAAAAGAAACTTCGATTTGAGGTGTTCCTCTAGGCGCAGGAGGGATTCCATCAAGATGAAATCTTCCTAAGCTCTTATTATCCTTAGCTAAAGATCTTTCTCCTTGAACTACATGAATTTCAACCATTGGTTGGTTATCAGCAGCTGTTGAGAAAATTTGAGATTTTTGTGTTGGAATAGTTGTATTCTTTTCAATTAAAGGAGTCGCTACTCCACCCATTGTTTCAATTCCTAAAGTTAATGGAGTAACATCTAACAAAAGAACATCATCAACATCACCTGCAAGTACACCTCCTTGAATTGCTGCTCCTAAAGCAACAACCTCATCAGGATTTACACTTTGATTAGGTTCTTTACCAAAAATTTCTTTTACCTTCTCCTGAATAGCTGGTATTCTAGTGGATCCACCAACCAGAATTACTTCATTAATATCTGAAGGTGATAATTTTGAATCTTTTAAAGCCTGTTTGCAAGGCGCTACAACTCTTTCCACCAAATCAGTGACTAATTGTTCAAACTTCGCTCTTGTTAAAGTCATATTAAGATGTTTAGGTCCTGAAGAATCAGCAGTAATAAATGGAAGATTTATTTCCGTTTGCTTTGAAGAAGATAGCTCTTTTTTTGCATTTTCAGCTGATTCTTTCAATCTTTGAAGTGCCATTGGATCTTTTCTTAAATCAATGCCTTCATTTTTCTTAAATTCATCAGCAAGCCAATCGACAATTTTTTGATCAAAATCGTCTCCACCTAATCTTCCATCTCCATTACTTGCATTAACTTCAATACTTTGACCTTCGTCATTTAAAATATCAAGGATAGATATATCAAATGTTCCTCCACCGAGGTCAAATACTGCAACTTTTTCATCTTTTTTCTTTTCAAAACCATAAGCTAAAGAAGCAGCTGTAGGTTCATTAATAATTCTTTTTACATTTAAACCTGCAATTTTTCCTGCATCCTTTGTTGCTTTTCTTTGAGAATCATTAAAATAAGCTGGAACTGTAATTACAGCATCAGATACAGTTGATCCTAAGTACTGCTCTGCCATTTGCTTCATTTTCTGCAAAACCATTGCGCTAATTTCCTGCGGTTGGTATTTTTTACCATTGGCTTCAACATTAATTTTTTTACCATCTATTGATACGCCGTAAGGCACTTCATCAATGTCTTTTTTAATTTCAGCTGGGGTTCTTCCCATAAATCTTTTGATTGAATAAATAGTATTCTTTGGATTAGTTACAGCCTGTCTTTTAGCAGGATCTCCTACAAGTCTTTCTTCTTTTGTAAATCCTATAACAGAAGGTGTTGTTCTTCCCCCTTCTGGACTAGTAATAACTGTTGGTTCTCCACCTTCCATTACTGCAACACATGAATTTGTTGTTCCTAAATCAATACCAATAATTTTACCCATTATATTTCTCCTTAAAATTTAATTTCGTATATATAGTTGCAAAGATGATGCCAGAGGTGAATTAATGACAATATTGACAAAATGTATGACATAAAGTCATATAATTAACTTATTTTTAAAAAACCGTCTACTAAATGATATTTTTTGTGTCCAATATTAAAGACGCTCTCGTCATGAGTAGCAATAATAATTGTTAGATTTTTTTCAGTATTTAATTTTTGAAAAAGCGAGGTTATTTTTTGGGCATTGTCTTGATCCAAATTTCCAGTAGGTTCGTCAGCAATAATAACTGAAGGATTATTAATAATAGCACGCATTACAGCTACTCTCTGCTTTTCACCTCCAGATAAGTCATTTGGAAAAGAATTCATTCTGTTTTCAAGATTAAAATATTCAAAAAGTTCATTTATTTCATTTTTATCTATCAATTCATTCGCAATCATTTTTGGTAAACAAACATTTTCTTCAAGTGTCAATTCTGAAATCAGATTATGAAATTGAAAAACAAAACCTATATTTTTATTCCTGAGCTGATCAATATTTAGTTCATCTCTAATATTTTTTCCATTTATTAAAATGTCTCCACTATCAGCGCTATCAAGAGTTCCAATAATACTTAATAATGTTGATTTTCCTGAACCAGAAGGGCCTTTTATTGTGACAATAGATCCTTTTTCAATTTGAAGATTAATATCTTTTAAAACATTGAGTTTCCTATCACCATCAATAAAAGTTTTAGTAAGCTTTTTAATATCGATTATCATAATTGTTTATTAATTATTTTCATTGGACTCAAATTATTTATAAATCTTAAGGGAATACTAGTAAAAATTCCAATTAATAGTATTGACCCCATTAAAAGCCAAATAATATCAGCTGGATATATTTGCATTGGTAAAGTATCTACCAAATAGAATTCGGAGGAAAGTTTAATAATAGAAAGTTTATTCTGGAGGAAAATTAATAATAAGGCAAAAAGAATCCCCCCGCATAATGCTGTAAGACCTATTAAGTAACTATAAATTATAAATATTTTTTTAATATCATTCTTTTTCATACCTATTGAAGAAAAAATTGCTAAATCACGTATTTTTTGTGATGAGATCTGCATGATTGATGAGCATAAATTGAACGATGCGACTACAATAATTAAAAGCAATGTGAAAAAAGTTATTTTTTTCTCAATTTCTGTAGCTTCAAAAAGTTGACGATTTCTATCTTTCCAAGATAAAAAAGAAAATGATTGATTTTTTAATTCAGAAATATTTCCATTTAATTCGACAAAAACATTATTATTTCTAAAGATTTCTTTATTAACTCCAAATACTAAAAAGTTGTCTGCTTTTAAAATTCTATTTGAAAAAATATTTGCAACTTTAAAACTATAAATTTCAGGAAGACTTAGAGAGCTCAACTTAAAGTCTTTTGAAATTATTTGAACATTATCACCAATATCTAAGTTGAGCCTATTTGCAAGTGATTTTCCAATTATAATCTCGTCTTCAAAAAGAAATTTTAAATTATCTTGAAGATTAAGTTCATAAAATTCATCAAGAGATTCGTTTGAAACTGATTTAAACTCAATAATATGTTGTTTGTTTTGAGTTAATATTAAAAATTCATCTTCAAAGAAAGTTGATAGATTAATATTATCAAAATTTGAATCTCGAAAATAATTAGGATGTTTTGAATTGTTAAAATCTTCAATTAGATAGTCACCATAAAGTTTTTTTGTTTCAGTTTGCAAAATGTTTTGAAAACCATTTAATACTGAAATTGACAATACGATTGAAGCTGCTCCAATAAAAAGTCCAATAAATGATATAAAATTGATCGTATTTGAACGGAAATTATTCCTTGGAAATAAAAACCTCTTAGCTATTAAAAAGTATGAATTCATTTTTCTCTCAAAACATTAATTGGACTAAATCGAGAAAATCTTGATACGGATATTGATGAAATAATGAAACTCAAAAAAATGCTAGTTAGAATGATAGCAAGTGAAATCTTTAAATTAAAATTCATAGGAAGATAATCCACAAAATAAATGTTCTCTTCAATACTTATGAATTTGAATTTATTCTGTATCTGAATAATAAAATATGATATCAATATACCTAATACAGAACCTATAGTTGCTAAGAATATTGATTGAGAAACAAATATCATTGAAATAGATTTATTCGATAAACCATAAACCTTAAGGATTGTGAAGTCCATTTTCTTTTCGTCAAATAAAATACTTAATGAACTAAGCAGTCCAAAGAATGAAACAATTGCAATCAAACTAAAAATAAAAAAAATAGGCCACTTCTGAGTATCAATCCATTCGAAAAGACTAGAATATTTATCAAAAATAGTCATTTCATAAAATGGATACTCTACAAGACTATCATCATGATCAATCTTTATCCATCCTGATATACTATTATTAAGATCAAAGAATTGTTGAAGAGTATTTAAGCTAGTAAAAACATTTCTTTCATCAAAATCAGGTATGCCAGAATCATAAATGTAACCTACTTTAAAAAAATCATATTTATTTCTACTTGAAAAATTATCTAGCTTAGCTGGATTAAGAATTACAACTTGACTCCCTGTTTGTACATCAATTTTTTTTGCCAAACTTTTTCCAATAATAATTGTTTTACTTTCTAGAAGATTGATATCAAAAGAATTAAAGAGCTCCATTTTATCAAAATCATTGATAGAAAAAGAATTTATTATAACAGTTTGAGTTTCATTTTTAGATTTTAGTAAAGCTACTTTTTCTAAATATGGTATATTTTTTGAAACAAACGATTGATTACTGTCTTGTTGAGATATTTCATCTTCAAATAAATGATTAATCGTACTATACCCATTTAAATTTGATAATTTTTTGGAAATTTCAGATTCAAAACCATTAATTGAGCTTATTACAATGCTTAATGAAGCAACTCCAAGAGATAAACTTAGAATTGTAATAAAATTTGTTAAACGAAAAACTAAACTACTATTTTTTGAAGTAAATAATCTTTTTATTAAGAAAAGTATAAGCTTCATTTAAGGGATTTTAATGTAGGAAAGATTATTGCATCTCTAATCCAACGAGTATCAATAATAAGCATAACTAACCTATCGATGCCAATACCTACTCCTGCTGTTGGAGGCATTCCAGTTTCAATAGCCTCAAGAAAATTTTCATCAATTGGAAATGCTTCTTCATCTCCGCTATCTTTTTTCTTAGACTGATCTTCAAATCTTTTTCGTTGATCAATAGGGTCATTTAATTCTGAAAAACCATTTGCAAATTCCATTCCTGCAATAAATAACTCAAATCTTTCGGTAAAATCTTTATCACCATCTCTATTTACCTTTGCTAAAGGTGAAATTTCAACAGGATGATTAATAACATAAGTTGGTTGAATTAAATTTGGTTCAACTTTCCTTCTCATTATTTCATCAATTAAAGTAGCCAGGCTGTCTTTCTTGTTGACCTCAAGCTTCAATTCTTTGCAAAGTTTAAATACTTCTGAGTGATTAGATATATCTATATCATTACCAGTATGGTCTTTGATTAATTCACCCATTGTTTTACGAGCAAACTTTTTACTAAAATCAATTTTATGTCCATCCCATGAAATCTGTTTCATTTCTAAATCTTTAGTTACTTTTTTAAACATCTCTTCAACAAAATCCATCATAAAATTATAATCTGAGTAGGCTTGATAAAATTCTAACATGGTAAATTCAGGATTATGACTTCTATCAATACCTTCATTTCTAAAATCTTTTGATAACTCATACACTTTTTCGAATCCACCTACAATCAACTGTTTAAGGTAAAGCTCAGTTGCAATACGTAGATAAAAATCTTGATCTAATGCGTTATGATGTGTGGTAAATGGTTTTGCATTTGCTCCACCATAAATTGGTTGCAATACAGGTGTTTCTACTTCAATATATCCATTGTCATTTAGAAAAGACCTAATTGAGTTAATAATTTTAAATCTTTTTATATAATTTTCTTTTGTTTCAGGATTAATAATCAAATCAAGGAACCTTTTTCGATATCTAAATTCTTTATCTGAAACCAAGTTAAATTTTTCTCCATCCTTCTCTTTGACGTCAGGAATAGGTTTAATATTTTTAGATAAAATCGTTAATTGCGAAACTTTAATTGTCAGAGCATCTGTTTTAGTCTTAAAAACCTTTCCTACAATTCCTACAAAATCACCTATATCAGTAAGTTTAAATAAATTATAATTATCTTCTCCGACATCATCTCTTGCAATATAAAATTGAATTCGGCCTTCTTGATCTTGAATATTTGCAAACGATGCTTTTCCCATTTTTCTTAAAGACATGATTCTTCCCGCCAAAGAAACCTCAGAATCAATTAACTTTTCATTTATTTCTGATGAATGATGAGAGCACTTATAATCATAAGCGTAAGGCTCTACCCCCAATTCACGAATCTTTTTTAACTTTTCGA
>CBFHKL010000008.1:7456-10037 GCA_965656415.1 uncultured bacterium | reverse complement strand
TTCGAGTCGATTGTCAATAATTTGTTTTAAGCTTTTGTTTTCCATCTCGAAAACTTATTTATTTTTTTCCATTTTATCTAACAAATAACTATATATAAAATCATCAATATTACCATCCATTACTGATTTTATATTACCTACTTCATGCTTTGTTCTATGATCTTTAATCATATTATAAGGATGAAAAACATACGATCTAATCTGATTTCCCCATCCTATATCTTTTTTTTCGCCTTGCAACTCTTTTTTATTAAGTAATTGTTTTTCCATTTCCAATTGAAAGAGTTTTGACTTTAATACTTTTAAAGCTTGTTCTTTATTCTTGTGTTGTGATCTTTGAGTTTGACATTGAGTCACAATTCCTGATGGCATGTGTGTAATCCTGATAGCAGAGTCAGTTTTATTAACATGTTGACCTCCTGCTCCGCTTGATCTAAATGTATCTATTCTTAAATCTTTTTGATTTATTTCAATATCAATATCTTCATTAACAGCTGGTGAGACAGATACTGAAGCAAAGGAGGTATGCCTTCTACTATTTGAATCAAATGGCGAGATTCTAACTAATCTGTGAATACCAATTTCAGCCTGCAATAAACCGTAGGCATAATCACCAGAAATCTCTACAGTACAATCTTTTAAACCTGCTTCATCTCCATTTTGGAAATCAATTACATTAAATTTAAAACCCTTTGACTCTGACCACATTGAATACATTCTATATAACATTTCAGCCCAATCTTGACTCTCAGTTCCTCCAGCTCCTGGATGAATAGTAACAATGGCATCATTAATGTCATTATCTCCATTCAAAATGAGTTTTAATTCAAAATCTTTTATCAGGTTTGAAAAAACATTTAGTTCATTTTCAACTTCAATCTCTTCAACTTGATTTTTATTTAAAAACTCGAGCAATACTTCAACATCTTCAGCTTTTTGGATGAGACTTTTTCTTAGTGCAATATCTTTTTCTAAAAAAGATATTTTTTTCATGACTAATGTTGATTCAGATTTATTTTCCCACATTGTGGGATCAGAAATTTTTTCTTTTAAAGATTGGAGTTCAGAAGTCTTTGATTTAAGGTCAAAGATACCTCCTGATTTGATTATATTTTTCTATTGATATTGAATATTTCTCTTTTAAATCCATACACCTAACAATACTCCAATAGTTAATAATACTCCTGTTAGAAAGTGAATTCCAATAGTTGATACATTAACAATTAATAATTCATATGGTAATTGTTGAAGATTTGCATCATCTTTTTCCCATTGAATTAACCATTCAGAACCTTTCTTTGATGCGAAATTGAAAATAAGTAATGGGATTAATGCAATTAATGTGAAATAATTTTGAGCATATATAGATGCTCCGACAATCAATAAAAAAGAAGCAATCATTAGTCCCTTCCATACTGAAAAAGGCTTTCTATAATCTGCTTTTTCACCAGGACCAGCTAATTTTACAACCCAGCTATTTTTATTTGCTGCTTTATCAGCATTATAATCTTGGAAACAGTTTATAAACAATACCAGGGCAATGAAAATACCAACAGGAACTGAGTAAAAGAGTGTTACAATAGGATCAATTGATTGAGCTGGTGCAACAGCTAAATTCTGCATTAAAGCAGCACCATAAACCATAAGAGGACCAAAACCTATAAATACAGCTAAATCACCAAGTCCATTATAAGCTAACTTAAAGAATCCGGTATACACAACACCTAGAAAGACGCCTAAATATCCTAAATACATTAATACAGAATCCATTCTGCCATCAAAAAAAAGATTGTTCAAATTTAAACCAATTAAAATAGTTACAGAAAAGAAAAGAATTGAAAGTAATAACATGTTAGTAGGAGTAATTAATCCAGACTGTATTGCTCTAGATCCTCCGTTAAAAGGACTTGCAAGCTTATTCATTTCATCATTACGGGATTTATGATCAAAATAATCATTAATATTATTAGTACCAATTTGAGCACAAACAGCACCTAACATAACCATCCAAAATATAGACCAATCAAAAATGCCAAACTGTTTATATGCAATTGCAGAACCTAGCATTATTGGTGCTATAGTTGCTGTCAAAAAAGGTGCCCTTACAACAGTAACCCAATATTTTAATGTGTTCAATATATTATTTTTAACTTCATTAAATAAGCCAATTCTATTCTCAGGGATTTCCATCCATTCAAATTGTTCTTCAGCATAAAAATCAACATATTTAATTGTTGTAGGTTGAATTTTGTAATATCCTATTACATCATTAGCAATCAAGAAATCATCATGCATATATTCTGAAAATGCTTGAGTAACATTTAAAATTGCTTTTTTTGCTTTTGCTGCTTCTTCTTGATCGGTGATTTTAGAAGCATATGCATCAATTTGCAATTCCTTGATTCCGTCTTCACCATCAGGTCTAATTACACATTGAACTTTTGGGTTAACTGAAATTTGTACAGCTTTTCTCGAAGGATTGAAAGTAAAAAAATATATATCTAATCCATCATTTGCGAAATAAACATTTGCGGCAGATGAGTTTCCAGCAACACTTGTTGATAAAGTCATAAAATCTGAT
>CBFHKL010000008.1:1950-7358 GCA_965656415.1 uncultured bacterium | reverse complement strand
GCGATTTAGTAAATCTAAAATCTTGTCTTTTAGCATTTTTAAGCTTCCTCTACAAATTCATTCATTTTTTCTTTGAGAATATTTCCAAGTTCATCCAAAGATAGAGCCGAACTTATAAAATATCCATTCTCTGCAACAGAAATTTTTCCACTTTCTTCTGAAATAACTACAGCTAAAGCATCACTTTCTTCAGAAATTCCAAGCGCTGCTCGATGCCTAGTGCCCATCTCTGGATTCAAAGTCTTGCTTTCAGTAAGTGGTAAAATACATGCAGCAGCTTCAATTAAGTTATTATGTATTACTACAGCACCATCATGCAATGGCGATGAAGGATTAAAAATTGATACTAGCAATTCTGGGCTAAATGATGCATGCATTGGTACAGCATCAGAAACTACGTTTTTCAATGAATTCTCTCTTTCAAAAACCAGTAAAGCTCCCCACTTATTTCTTTTTATCTCAGCAATGCTTGATATAATATCTTCTTGAATGGCAGTTTTTTCAATTTGGAAAAGCTTTCTTAAAATTCGATTCTGGCCAACTGAAGTTAATAGTCTTCTAATCTCAGGTTGAAATAGAATTACAAATACTACAACCCAAACAGTTTGAAAAAGATTCAAAAGCCAAGATGTAGCTTTGAAACCAAGAATATTTATAATGAAACCAGCAAAAAATATTATTAACAAGCCAATAAGCATTTGTCCACCCCTGGTTCCTCTAAAATATGAATATGCATAAGAGAAAATGAAAGTAACTAGGATTAGATCAAATAAATCAGTTAGTGTAAACTTTAAAAAACTTATCTCGAAAAGGTTCATATATTAATTTAGGTAATTAAATGGTTTGAATTAAAAATTTTATTTGCAATTATTAATGCTTTATTTGTTTCAGCAACATCATGAACTCTGAAAATTTTAGCTCCATTTTGCAATCCAATAATATTTGCAGCTAAAGAACCCTCAAGCCTATCTTTTTCAGGAAGATTTAATGAAATTCCAATAAAAGATTTTCTTGAAGCACCGAGCAAAACTGGAAAATTCATTGTCGTAAAATGATTTAAATTTTTAATAATTTCAAAATTATTTTCTACAGTCTTTCCAAAACCAATTCCTGGATCAATAACTATTTTTTTAGGATTTATTCCTTTAGAAATTATGAAATCTGCCCTATCAAGAAGGTAATCTTTAATATCTGATATTAAAGATTCATATTTAGGATCATCCTGCATATTCTTTGGGGTTCCTTTCATATGCATAATAATTAAAGGACAATCAAATTTTAAAGCTACGTCAACCATCAATGGATCAACTTCCATTGCACTAACATCGTTTATTACCGAAGCACCTGAATTAAGTGCTGCAGTTGCTACTTGAGATTTTGTAGTATCTATTGATATACAAACATCAGATTCTTTCCTAATACCTTCAATAACGGGTACAACTCTTGAAATCTCTTCTTTTAAACTTACTGGATCAGAAAATGGTCTTGTTGATTCTCCCCCAATATCAATGATGTCTGCTCCTTCATCAATCATTTCAAGTGCATGGTTAATAGCGGTATTTTTTTCAAGATATTTTCCTCCATCTGAAAAAGAATCAGGAGTGACATTTAATATTCCCATGATTAATGATTGCTTTTTTTTACTTAAAAGCCAATCATTGAAATTTTTGATATTCATGGATTATTTTTTTGAGATTTTTTTTCCAGACATCATGACTTTAATATCAGATCCATCAATAGTTTCATGTTCAAGCAATTCTTCAGCCATCAAATGAAGTAAGTCAATATTGTCTTCTAAAATTTTTCGTGCATTTTCTTGCGCGTTTTTAATGATTGATACCACCTCATGGTCAATCATTTGAGCAGTTTCTTCGCTGTAATCTCTATGTGATTGTATTTCTCTTCCTAAGAAAATTTCTTCATTCTTTTTTCCGAAAGCCATTGGACCCATTTTATCACTCATTCCCCATTCACAGACCATTCTTCTGGCTATACTAGTAGCTCTTTCAATATCATTTGATGCACCAGTGGTGATTTCATCTAAAATTAAGTCTTCAGCAGCTCTACCACCCATCATAACAGCTAGTCTGCTTAAAATATATGTCTTAGAATAACCATGTTTTTCATCTATAGGAAGTTGCATAGTAACCCCTAATGCTCTCCCTCTAGGAATTATTGTTACTTTATGAACAGGGTCAGCCTCTTTAGAAAATAACGCTACAACTGCATGTCCAGCTTCGTGATATGCAGTAACTTTTTTTTCATGATCAGAAAGAATCATACTTTTTCTTTGCACTCCCATAAGAACCTTATCTTGGGCTTCTTGAAAATCAGAATTGTCAACAGTGGCTTTTCTTTTTCTGGAAGCAAGCAATGCAGCTTCATTTACAAGGTTGGCTAAATCAGCTCCTACCATACCAGGTGTTCCTTTTGCAATATCTAATAAATTGACTGATTTAGGTTTCATTTTAATCTTCTTTGTATGAATCTTCAAAATATCGTGTCTTCCATTTAAATCAGGAACATCAACAACAACTTGTCTATCAAATCTTCCAGGTCTAAGTAATGCTGAATCAAGAACATCTGGTCTATTAGTTGCTGCCATCACAATAATGCTACTAGAATTATCAAAACCATCAAGCTCAACCAACAATTGATTTAGGGTTTGTTCTCTTTCATCGTGACCGCCACCTAATCCAGCACCTCGTTGACGACCAACTGCATCAAGCTCATCAATAAAAACTATTGCAGGAGCATTTTTATTTGCCTGTTCAAACAAATCTCTAACTCTAGATGCACCAACGCCAACAAACATTTCAACAAAATCTGCGCCACTAATACTGAAGAAAGGGACATTCGATTCTCCAGCAACTGCCCTAGCTAATAATGTTTTTCCTGTTCCTGGAGGACCAACTAATAAAACACCTCTTGGAATTTTTCCACCTAGTTTTTCAAATTTTTTGGGGCTTTTTAAGTAAGCTATAACTTCCTCAAGCTCTTCCTTTGCCTCAATACAACCAGCAACATCCTTAAACTTTACTTTCTTTTGATGGCCAGAGAAAATTTTTGCTTTGCTTTTTCCAAAGCTAAATACATTATTCATCCCATTTCCAGATCCTTGCATTCTTCTAATTATGAACAACCAAAATGCAATTAAAAGTAGCCATGGTGCAAAACCTAATAACCAACTTGTCCAATCAATTTTTTCACCTTCAAAATTGTATTCGATATTTTTTTCATCCCACAACGCAATTTGATCAGAATAATCAGCAGGTAAATACACAACAAACAAAGTTCTTTCTTCAAATGATGCACCATGTTTATTGACTAAAGTTTCTGGCTCAAAAAGCTCTCCATGGAAAGAATTATCATTTTCGACGGAGGCTTCTTTAATTTTGTTTTCAGTAAGTAATTTTTTGTATGTATTATAAGATACTTCAACTTCATTTTCTGATTCATCTGGAAGAAAAGCAAAAGAAGCAATTATAAATAAAATAATTGATGCCCAAATAAGCATTGAACTCGGTCCATTAGGTGCTTTTTTCGGATTTGGTTTTTTATTTGTTTGATTTTTCATTGGAGATGAATTTAATAAAAATGAATAATAAAAAAACTAATTCCTAAAGAAATTTAATTTTGCAACTTTAATTGTATCTTTATGAATTTTATATTTGTCACTTAATTGATATCCGGCAACCCATATAATTTCATTATCATTACAAACAACTAAAGATTCTTTTCTTTTAATCATTGATAATTTTTTATCTTTTAAAAATTTGACTACTTTTTTCTTTCCACTCATTCCCAGGGGTAAAAAAACATCATTATCTCTAACAGATCGAATTACTAAATTATTTTTTAATTTAGATGCATCGATATATTCGACTTGATTATTATCAGTAAAATTCTCTGGCACATCTTTAAAATCCCAAGAAAATGTAAAATTCATTGCTTTAAATTCTTTTCCAGCTTCAACCTCATTAAAAATTTCATTATTTAAATTTCTGTAAACAAATAATGAATTTTGATCAATGAAAATAGTTTTTGTATTCAACTGTTTTATGCTTCCTGTATGATTTTTTCTAAAAAAATCTTTTAGTTCACGAATATCTGTTTTTGAAAAAGAATTATTACTTTTTAAACATGCTTTAGAAAAAATTTTTAACTGTACAAGAAAAGGTAGGTTAAAAAATTCTGCTTTATTTATCTCGATGATTTCATCGTTTACTTTAAAGTGGTCAGAATTACAGAAATGTTGAACATTAAATGAAATTAAATGCTGAACATCTTCCATTCTGTTTGTTAAATCAATAAAAGGAATATGAATATCATTTTTAATTTTTTTTAACTCAGGTACAATATTAGCTCTTAAGAAATTCCTAGTAAATTTTGTATCTAAATTTGTAGGATCATCCAAATAGTTTAAATTATTCAAAGCAGCATAATCAACAATCTCTTCTTTCGAAATGTCATATAAAGGTCTAATAATGTTTTGATTTACTTTACGTATACCTTGAAGTCCATCTATTCCAGAAGAATTAAGAATTTTCATTAATATAGTTTCAACTTGGTCATCAGCATGATGAGCAGTTACAATAAAATCTGCATTAATTTCTTTTCTAATTTCCTCTAATTTATTATATCTTAGCTTTCTTAGTTGAGATTCAATATTTGAAGTTATTTCTGTTGATTCTAAACTCTTGATAATCAATCTACATTGCTTTTCTTCACATTTAACTTTCACAAAATTTTCCATTTTTTTTGATTCTGAATGATAATTATGATTTATATGTGCAACAGAATAATTTAATGAATCATGATTTTTTTGAAACAAATCTAATAAAACCATTGAATCTACACCGCCAGATACTGCTAAAAGAAAATGAGAATTCTCATCTCCAATTAGAGAATCAATATTTGATAAAATTTTATTTTGCATATTTCACTAAAAATGGATTTGTTTTCAATTCATGTTTTAATGTTGTTATTTCACGATGCCCAGGGAGCAAAGTAGAATTAACATCGTATGAATTTACAAACATTTCTAATGATTTTTCCATATGAGCTGGATTTGATGTCTGAAGATCAGTTCTGCCTATAGATCCCTTAAAAATTAAATCTCCACAAAAAATAAGTGAATCTATTTCAAAACTCATACAGCCAGGAGAATGTCCAGGATTATATGTAACATTAAATTCAAATGAGCCAATACTTAATGTTTTTGTAGTTTCTTCTATCCAATGACTAACTTCAGGTCTATCTGAATTAACACTCATATACCCTTTCATTAAGTCATAGTGATCCAACATCATACTATTGCCTCTACATATATAGAAAGGAATATTGTAATTTTTTATACAATCACTCGCTGAGGCAATATGGTCAATATGAGCGTGTGTAGCTAAAAC
>CBFHKL010000008.1:0-1852 GCA_965656415.1 uncultured bacterium | reverse complement strand
TATAGAAAGGAATATTGTAATTTTTTATACAATCACTCGCTGAGGCAATATGGTCAATATGAGCGTGTGTAGCTAAAATAGCTATAGGAGATAAATTTTGAGCTTTTAAATAATCATCAATTAAATCAAAACCTAGTCCAGGATCAATAATAATTGCTTCATTTTTATCGTTTGACAAAATGTAGATGTTTTGATCTAAAAGTTTTGAAATTATTTTTTTGTATTTCAAGATTAAACTCTGTCAAAGAAAAATCCACCTAAAGAATTAATTTTATCCTGGTATGAATGTGGATTTAAAAATCTAACAGTTGCAGCAATACTAGAAAGGATTGAATTTCCATCTTGTGGTGTAAAACAAAAACCTGAAATTTCATGATCATTACGTACATTAATAGAATCTTCAACTACAACAGTTTGATTTAAAATTCTTCCATACAAGCCTTGATCTCTTCCAAAAGAGAAAACCTCATTAGTTGAATGATGCTCTGTCAAAGAAACTCTATCATTTGAAGAGAGTAAATCAATGACTTTCTGTTTAGAAGTAGGCTCTTTAACCTTCAAATTGAACCATACTGTATGCATATATTGAGAATTAACCTTCATGGCTGATGAAAAAAGGTCAAGGTCTAAGTTCATTGTTCTAAATAAACCTGCAGCATCCTCAGCATGATGAGTACCATATACTGGATGGCCGTGATCATTTACTGTTGGTGCAGGAACAAAACTACCAGTTTGACTTATATCGTTACTTCTTCTAATACAAACAAACTTTCCATCAATTAAATTATCAGGAGATATACTTAATGCAATTGTATTTACTAAACATGCAATATTGTGTGTATTACAAGAAACTACTTGTAAAAATTGATCTTCAGAATTAATTACATGATCATTAATTCCCCTAGCATACTTTTTACCAAAACCATCTTCACTGCCTTGAGCAAGAAATCCTTTGACCTTGTCAGCATATTTTTCATAAAAATCTAATTTATTTTTATGTCCAAATCCTGATGGAGTACAATCAATAACAACAGAACTTCTTGACACAGCTTCTTCCATAGTAAATTCCGGCTCTAAACCTATTTCTTTAAAACTTTCAACTCTATCTTCATGCACTGAAAGCCTAGCGCCTTTAGCCATTAAGTTTTTTATTTTTGGAGCGTCCTTTGTTAAAGGAGACTGCTTGTGAAAGGTAACTTCGTCAATACCTAAATTGCTTTTTTGTTCGCAAAGAATACCAATAAGAGGTTCTCCGATAGTACCGGTTCCAACAACATGAACTATTTTTCTTTCCATAACTATAATTCCCCCAAATTAACGTCTATATTTTTTAACATTTAAAATGAACCAAATAAAGATAGTGATAAATACAACAAAAAGTGCTGACAAAAAATATGATAAATAACTATACATATCTATCTTCAATGTCCTGTTTTTTTAATACTTCAATTTTTAATAAT
The DNA here is from genome assembly GCA_965656415.1 of uncultured bacterium. Taxonomy (GTDB): domain Bacteria; phylum Fidelibacterota; class Marinisomatia; order Marinisomatales; family Marinisomataceae; genus Marinisoma. The sequence continues at coordinate 392 of CBFHKL010000008.1, read as the reverse complement.
AACATAAAAATCATTAAAGCAGTAAAAGATAATAACGAAAACAAGAATGGATTTAAAATTCCAGAGGGCTGTTTATTCATTCCTAATTGAGGGTGAGATTGAATTTCAGCTGCCCAAAAATTTACAGAAGCAAAAATGATTGGTATATCTAAAAATGCAATAATTCCGATAATAGCACAAACTAACGCAGCTCTTTGACGATATAGCCCAATATTTCTCATTATAAAATATCCAATATAAATTAAAAATAATACCAGGGTAGTAATTAATCTAGGTTCCCAAACCCATGGTTTTCCCCAAATAGGTGTAGCCCAAATAGGACCTGTCAATAGAACTAAGGCAGTAAAAATAGTCCCGATTTCAGCTGATGCAAGGCTAACTCTGTCATATTT
>CBFHKL010000007.1:28795-32884 GCA_965656415.1 uncultured bacterium | reverse complement strand
TGTAAAAGTTTTATCTCAAACTCTTAATAAAAATTTTTCATCAACCGATACTTTTTTAAAAAATAGTTTAGGAGCTCCAGTTGAAGTCATTCCTATCAGTGGCAGCAGAACTGAAGGTTTACTTATGGACATTAATAGTTCAAGTGTATCTGTAAAAACTGGAAAAGGTCTTGTCATCTTTCAAAGATCACAATTGCTTTCCTTTACATTAAAATCAAATAATATTCAGGATAAGTTTACACCTGAAATAGTATGGGGGCTAAGTTCTGATGAAGAAAAATCTGTCAATGCCGAATTGACATATATCACTTCTGGATTTTCATGGAAACCAATTTATACACTTACTATTAATGGTAGTGATTCAACTGCTTTGTTAGCAGTAAATGCCGAAGTATCTAATAATTCAAATGTAAGTCTTTTTGCTACTAATATAAGCGTTGTTGAAGGGAATGTACCTCTAAATGCTTCTTCAAAAAGTGCTTCATACCAAATGATGGAATCCAGAAACCCAATGGATAATAGAAGTCTTTTAGGAGATTTTTATATTTTTGATATTGGCTCCAACTTTAAACTTGATTCAATGCAATCGGTACAATTGCCACTCATGGAAGAAAGAGAAATTACTTATGATAAAAAGTACATATTTGAAAATTCTGAAAGAGATCAAGGAGATGAGCCTTTAAGTATTGAAGTTTCATTTGAAAATTCAGCTTCAAATAACTTAGAATTACCTTTGCCTTCTGGTGTCTTATTTTTGTATGAAAAAGATGAATTCAATTCAATGAGATTTATAGGAAGAAATTCTCTTACACAGCTTTATAAAGGTAGCGTTGCAATTTTAGATGGAGGTAAGGCATTTGATATTATTGGTAAAAGAAGAATTTTAAACTTTGACAGACAATCTAAGAGTGAAGAATCTACAATATCTCTTCAAATACTAAATACAAGTGATAAATCAATTAAAGTTAAAGCAGTTGAAAAGATTTTTGGAGACTGGGTAATTAAAGAATCTTCTTCTATGTATATTAAGGAAGATGCATCAACAATATATTTTCCTTTAGAAATTGAACCTAGACAATCAGAACTTATTACCTACACTTACAAAAAAGAATGGAAGTAATGTCTTTTGAGCGAAGCATTACAAAATTCTAATTCGTTAGATACCCCAATACAATTTATTAAGGGCGTGGGTCCTAAGAGAGCTAAAGTACTTGAATCCTTAAATATCTTTACAATCAAAGATTTATTATACTATTTCCCTAGAAAATATTTAGATAGAACTTCACTTTCAACAATAGGCTCAATCAATGAAGGGGAAGAGGTAAATCTTGTTGGTAGAGTAAAGTCTGTCAATCTAAGAAGAATGAAAAAAGGAAATTTCGTTACTGCAAACGTAGCAGATCATACTGGCTCAATTAGATTAATGTGGTTCAATGCAGCAGATTATATTCACCAGTCTCTTAAAGTTGGTGACTTGCTAGCAATGAATGGAAAGGTTGCAGCATATAAAGGCAGTCCACAGATTGTTCATCCTGAGTATGATAAATTAAATGCTAATGAAATTTCACTAACAACAGGATTTATTATTCCGGTTTATCCATTAACTGAAGATTTAAAGAAATCAGGGCTAGATAATAGGAATTTGCGAAAAATAATTTATTTAGCATTAGAGTCTATTGAAAATATTGATGATCATTTAAATCAAGATTTAAGAGACAAATTTGAAGTTGATGATTTAAATAATTCATTAAGAAATATTCATTATCCAAAAAATTTTAAATCCTTAGATAAATCAATTCATCGTTTAAAATATGACGAACATTTTTTCTTACAATTATTATTAGCTAAGAGGAAAAGTAGCATTAAAGAGAATAAGTATGATTCAATCAAATTCAAGACTAATACTTACAACAAGATTTTAAAAAATCTTGATTTTGAACTAACTGGAAGTCAGCAGTTATCATTGAGAGAAATTGTTGATGATTTTTTATCTGAAAATCCAATGAATAGAATGATTCAAGGAGATGTTGGATGTGGAAAAACAATTGTATCAATTCTTGCATCGTCAATCGTAGTTGATAATAATTATCAGGTTGGAATTATGGCTCCAACAGATTTATTGTCAAAGCAATTATATAGAAACTTTAATTCACACTTTAAGTCAATTGGTATAAAATGCACCTTATTGGTTGGAAGTTTAAAGCAAAAAGAAAAAATAAAAGTTTTAGATGATATCAAGTCTGGATCATCAAATATAATTATTGGAACTCATGCATTATTTCAAAAAGATGTTAAGTTTAATAATTTAGGATTTGTAGTAATAGATGAGCAGCATAGATTTGGTGTCAATCAAAGACAAAAGCTTTTGTCAAAATCTATCAATCCAAATCTTATGGCCATGACAGCTACTCCAATACCTAGGACGTTAGCAATAACATATAATGGTGATATGGATTTGTCAATTATCGATGAGTTGCCAAAAAATAGACCTGACATTCACACTTCATTCATTGAAAATGATAACTTATCAACTGCATTTAATTTTATTAGGGAAAAGGTAGAAGTAGGAGGGCAAACAATTATTGTTTATCCATTAATTAATGAAAGTGAAAAACAAGACCTATCTGCAGCGGTTGAGTCTTTTGAGTATTTACGTGACAATATTTTTCCAGATCTCAAGGTTGGGTTAATGCATGGAAAATTAGAAGAAGAAAACAAGAATAATGAAATGAAGAAATTTATGAATGGCAATATAGACGTATTAGTTTCAACAACTGTAGTAGAAGTCGGAATAGATAATCCAAATGTAAATGTTATCTTAATAAATAATTCCGAGAGATTCGGTTTAAGTCAGTTACATCAGTTGCGCGGAAGAGTTGGTAGAGGAATATTAGAAAGTTACTGTCTACTATGCAGTGATAGTGAATCACCTAAAACAAAAGAAAGACTAAATATCATTGTGAATTCAAGAAATGGATTTGATATTGCTGATGAAGATTTAAAATTAAGAGGTCCAGGAGAATTTTTTGGTGAAAAACAAAGCGGATTCGTAAAATTTAAGATTGCAGATTTAATTACCGATGGACCAATTATTAGAGATGCTCGAATGAATGCTTTCGAAATTATAAAGAATGATGCAAATTTGACTCAAAATAATCATTCAATGATAAAACAAAAGTTTGATGATGAATATTTACAACTATTTTTAAAAACAACAGTAAACTGAGGGAAAAATGAAAGAAAAACCAACAGAAAAACAATTATTTGATGCTTTAATTTCTCAAACTGCATATGGAATTTGGGTATCATTAGGTAAACTACAGAACCCTGTAAGCGGAGAAACTTCTATTGATCTTTCTCAAGCATCTATTCAAATAGATATGTTAGATATGATTAATAATAAAATGCATGCTAGCCTTACTGATGAGGAAAGAGAGTATATTGATAAAGTTTTAGCTGAAGCAAAAATGAATTATCTTGAAGTCGAAAAAAATGAAGATAATCAAGATAGTGTAGAAGAAGAAAACAAAGAAGAAACTGAAGCATAGCATTGAGTTTTTTTACTACTTATAGCAGGAAACTAGAAAATTTAATTGCTGTAGTTATTTTTCTTATAACTTTTGCAGTTTATTTTTCAACGATGGCTCCTACAGTTTCTTTTTGGGACACAGGAGAATTTATTGCTACTTCACATATTTTAGGTGTGCCACATCCACCTGGTAGCCCATTATTTTTACTAGTTGGTAAATTTTTTAGTCTTATTCCAATTAGTAGTGATATAGCATATAGAGTTAATATCTTTTCACCAATTATAAGTGCATTAACTATCAGCCTTCTTTTCCTAATTTGTAATCAGTTTATTGACAGAGTAGAACCTAAGGATAGTAATAAATTTTTTAAGATGTGGTCTTCGTTGACTGCTTCTTTGACTTTTGCATTTACTCATAGCCATTGGTTCAATGCTGTAGAAACGGAAGTATATGCTTTCAGTGGATTTATGACTGCATTGGTAATTTATTTAATTATGCGCTGGTCAGAGAAAATGCATAATTCAGATCATGTTATCTACTTAATATTTATCAGCTACTT
>CBFHKL010000007.1:27110-28701 GCA_965656415.1 uncultured bacterium | reverse complement strand
TACTTAATCGGATTAGCAACAGGCCTTCATTTACTTAACTTATTAACCATTCCATTTATTGGGTTGATTATATATTTTTCAATTGGAAAAATAAGTACCAAAAATTTAATTCTAACAATCACATTATCTCTAATTTCTTTTTTTGGTATTCAAAGTTTTATCATCCAAGGTTTGCCTCAAATCACAGCATCAATAGGCCTGATAGGTTTAATGCTATTGATAATATCATTGATTGCTTTCACTATATATTCTATTAAATCAAGAAAAGCTTTTTCATCAATTTTTTTATCGTCCACTCTATTAATTATAATTGGTTATTCTACTTACTTTTCCATTTTTATCAGATCTGGTCAAGATCCAAATATAGATGAAAACAACCCCGAAACTATCGCAGAGGCAATTTCTTATTTGAATAGAGATCAGTACGGTCAGATGACCATTTTGCCTAGAAAATTTAATAGTCTTCCTTCAAAAATTTCTATAGTAGGAGCTCCAGAAACTGAAAGCCAGGAATTCTCATTTGATCAAGAAATAGATTATATGTTTCATGATATTCCTTCTCAAGCAAATTTTTTATGGAATTACCAAATTAAAAAAATGTATATAAGATATTTTCTATGGCAATTTGCTGGGAAAGGTGATAGTGGAGACCCTTTTGTAGCAAGTATAGGAGCATCCTCTAATGAAGACGGTGTAGATTGGAGACAGTTTGGATTACCAATTGCATTAATTATGGGTTTGATTGGATTTGGTTATCATTTTAGAAAAAATAAGCAGGATGCATTTTCTCTATTAGTATTATTTCTAATGACTGGGGTTGCGATTATTTTTTATTTAAATCAAGATGCTCCACAGCCACGAGAACGTGACTATGCATATGTTGCCAGTTTTATGACTTTTTCAATTTGGATAGGTTTAGGTATATATGCCTTTATTAACTTTATTACAGAATCGTTACTTGAAAAGTCAATTAAGTTGAAATCATCTTACTTTATGATTGGTTTGTTCATTCTATTTATGCCTACTAGAATGTTAATAGCAAATTATCATGAACATGATAGGACAGGAAATTATATTGCATGGGATATGGCATATAATATGCTCCAAACGTGTGAACCAAACTCAATTCTTTTTACAAACGGAGATAACGATACGTTTCCATTATGGTATTTGCAAGAAGTGGAAAAAATAAGAACTGATGTGGTAGTCGCTAATCTTAGCTTATTAAATACTCCCTGGTATATCGAACAGTTAAGAGAAAGATATAAGGAAAACCCTTTTATTAAAATGAATGATAAAGAGATTAGAAACCTTGATTTTAGAAGATGGGAATCTAAAAAAATATCCATAAATGTTCCTAAAGATGAAAATAATGAAATTGGAAAAATTGAATGGGAATTAAATCCAACTTATCTAGGTGTTGCTTTAAGAACTCAAGACCTAATGGTACTGAGAATAATAAATGATAATAATTGGAATAGACCGATTTATTTTGGAGTAACTGTTGCGCCATCTAGTATGTTAAATCTAGATAATTATTTGCAGATGGAAGGCTTAGCATACAGGTTAGTGAACAATTCTAATAATGTGA
>CBFHKL010000007.1:23669-27012 GCA_965656415.1 uncultured bacterium | reverse complement strand
ACTAGTATGTTAAATCTAGATAATTATTTGCAGATGGAAGGCTTAGCATACAGGTTAGTGAACAATTCTAATAATGTGATAAATCAAAATAAAATATCTGATAATTTATTATCATTTATTGGTGAAAAATCTTGGTTTAATGATTATGATTCAAATAAAGATAATGAAGCAACAACATATGTTTCTAAAAATTATCAGAGAGGATATATCTATAGAAACCTTGCAAATAAAGATGTTTATGTTGATCCACAATTAGGAAGATTAGTCCAAAATTATCGTACAGGATTTGTTAGGTTGTCAATATCACATTATCTAGATAAAGATTTTCAAAAAGCAGAATCAGCATTATTAAAAATGGAAGAAATTATGCCAAGCAGCATAATTCCTATACCATCAAAACAACTTCAATATCAAATTGCTCAAGTTTATAATGGAGTAGGTAATCAAGATCAAATGAAATATCATATGAAAGAGCTAGTACAAAGAAAAGATTTAGAGCTTGAGGATTATATACTTTATGGTAAGACTTTCATTCAATTATTAGAAGATTATGATGAATCAAAATTAATTTTTGAAACTATATATCAAAATTATACGATTATAGAACGATCAATTATTAAAAGAGGATTTACAGCAACAAAGATTTCTGAAAAGGAGTGGCAAGATTGGCAAACCTCACTTCCAGAAATTGTATACTTACTTTTTTTGAGCTATAAGAATCTTGAAATGTATGATGAGGCAAAAATTCTATTAACAGATTGGATTAAAAAGAATCCTACAGATGATAATGCTCAAGAATTGTTAGATGAAATTTTGCAACTTGAGTCTCCATAATGAAATTATCTATTATCATTCCTCATCATAATGGTAAAAAACTTCTTCATGATTGTTTGCAATCTATCTATCATAATATTTCAATCGATAGTTTTGAAATAATAGTAGTTGATAATTTATCAACTGATGACTCAGCAGAAGAAGCAAAGAGAAATTTCCCATCAATTGTATTATTAAAATCAGAAAAAAATTTGGGCTATAGCGGGGGGTGCAATTTAGGTGCAAAGAATGCGGTAGGTAAATATGTCATATTTTTAAATAATGATACTATTCATACAAAAAATTGGATTGAAGAGTTGATTAATTTTCTTGACAAGAATCCCCATGCTGGTGCTGCTCAGCCTAAAATCTTGAATGCAATTAATAAAGATACTTTTGATTACGCTGGAGGGGCTGGTGGCTATATCGATAAATATTGTTTTCCCTTTGTTAGAGGTAGATTATTTAATACTCTAGAAAAAGATTTAAAACAGTATGATAATGCAAAGAAAATTTTTTGGGCTTCAGGTGCAGCATTTATTATAAGAAATGAATTATTACAAGAGCTTGAATACTTTGATAATATTTATTTTGCCTACATGGAAGAAATTGATTTATGTTGGAGGCTTCAAGCTTTAGGTTGGGGTATTTGGAATGTTCCGTCTTCGGTAGTTTTTCATTACGGAAAACAAACTATTGCAGAAAATTCATTTAAGTCACATTATTTAAATCATAGAAATTCATGGATATTATTTTTAAAAAATTCTACATCTTTTGAAAAAGGTATTTTAATTATTAAGAGATTTATTTTAGATCAAATGGCAGCTTTTTACTCTATTCTGACATTAGATTTTAATAGGTTTCTTGCAATTCTTTGTTCTCATTTCTGGTTGATTTATAATACTAGAGTTTTACTATCTCTTAGAAAAAAAAATAAGCTAAGACACCAAAGTTTAGATTTGATTTATAATGGTAGTATAGCAATGGATTATTTTTTTAAACGTAAAAAATATTTTAATCAAATATTTGAATAGAAATCTTTATAAATATTTGTTCTTTGTGGGTCTAGATCTTGAAGTTCCAACAACATTTCTTTTTGACCTAATTTTTCCATAATCTCGCCAATTTTTGGTCCATGATATTTCATGAACATATTGGTATAATTTTCTTGTGAATAATTATTAAATACTTCATCAAGATTTTTAATCAATTCTTCTAAAGCTAAAAGACATTCATCAATATCTCCATTATCAAAAAGTTCATAAGATAAGTAAGTTGAAAAACGAAGTTTTCTTAGACCTATATTATCTGTTAAAAGATTTATTAATAATAACCTTTGCTCCCATCCTCTAGAAAAATTTGATGCAGTTGCACGTACAGCAATACTTCTGGCTTTTTCATAATGTTGAGATCCACCTAAAGAACTCCATGTATCCAATTCAGCACCTAGAATAATATTTCCATAAAATCCTAAAAGGCTGGATAATGGATCATAATATACACTATCATAATATAACGATGAATTTTGGCTCAGTGAAAATTGTGATCCTTTATCAAAAAAATGTAAATCTATATTATTACTAAAAAGAGATTGAATTAAAAATGACTCTGAGCTCCCTGTATTGGCATTACCTTCAAAAATAATTTGAATATTTAGCTTTAGCTCTAGATCTCGATATTCATCATTCCATACAGTATCAACGTAAAATTTTTGCATGGAGTTTTTTAGATTAAATAGCGAAGACTTTTCATCATCTCTTAGTAATCTATCATCAAAAGTAACAGTAACTTCTTTAAACTGAGCATTTAATCCAGTAAAGAGTAAAAAGATAATAGCACATTTAAAGATTTTTATTGGTAAAGCAAATTTAATTAGTTTTCTTAGCATAATAGACCTATATATTTTTTAATTTACAAAATGACATTAATTAAAGACATAATTAACCAAAATAAGAGATTGTCTAATATTTCTAAAATTATATCTGATCTAAGTAGAGAAATTCAGATAGACGCTTATTTAGTTGGAGGATGCGTTCGCGATCTAATGCTAAACCCATCTAAAGATGCGATAGATGTAGACATCATGGTTGAAGGTGATGGTATTGCTTTTGCTAAAATATTAGCGCAAAAAATTAATGTTCCAAAAATTGTTCCATTTAAAAAGTTTGCAACAGCAAAAATTCCATATAAAGAGTTTGAAATTGAGGTTGCTTCTGCTAGACTTGAAAAATATGATAAGTCATCCAGAAGTCCATCAGAGGTAACATTATCTAATATTCAGGATGATTTATTGAGAAGGGATTTTACTGTTAATGCAATGGCTGTATCCTTAAATGAACAAAACTTTGGAGAATTTTTTGATCCGTTCAATGGAATGGAAGATTTAAATAACAAGATTTTGAAAACACCCCTTGATCCTGATATAACATTTTCAGATGACCCTTTAAGAATGATGAGAGCTGCATATTTTGCATCGAAACTTTCTTTAAGTATTGAAAAGAATTGTTTGGAATCTATTAAAGACAACGCG
>CBFHKL010000007.1:22065-23572 GCA_965656415.1 uncultured bacterium | reverse complement strand
ACTATTCATCTGCAATGTCATTTTTAGACCAAATGAAGTATAAAAAAAAATAACTTTGCTTTCAAAAATGTAAACTTTACTTTACATGTCCTTAAATAATATTATTTATTGCAATTAAAAAAGGAAACTTTTAGATGTAAATTACGTCTATAAAGTGTGTAGGAGAAAAATGAAGAGTAAGATACTATTTATAATGCTTTTAAGTGTTGTAACTGCCCAGACATTGAGTGTCGACGAGGCAGTTAGGATTGCTTTAGAAAATAAAGCAGCTATAACTAATGCTGAAAGAGACGTTAAAATTTCTCAGTTGAATAGAAATTCATCAGCTGCATTATTATTACCATCAATAAGCGCAAGTAATTCCTATAGAGAAACGACTTATGGAAATTCTATTTTAACAGGAGGAGAATCATATTCAGGAGGTGTTAATTTATCTCAAAGCCTATTTAATTTTGGAGGTAAGGTAAATTCAGTACGCCAAAGTGATAATTCTTATCAGATTTCTAGAATTCAAAAACGAGAAACAACTTCAAGAGTAATATTGAATGTATACACATACTATTATCAATATTTAAAAGATTCAGAACTTTATGAAATTGCTAAAGAAGATTTAGAATTATCTAAGAGACAGTTGGACTTAGTAAAACAGCAGTTTGATCTTGGAGCTGTAAGTAAAACTGATTATTTAAAAGCAACAGTTCGATATGGTACAGCTAGATCTACACTGCTCAATAGAGAGTTAAGTTTTAACAATTCTTTTAAAAATCTTAGAAATAGCATGGGACTTATTGGATCAGATATATCAATTAGTCTGCCAAAGAAGGTTGAGATAAATTTAATTATACCTTCCTTTGATGAAGCATACCAGCTAATGCTTTCTAACAGTCCCAGTTTAAATATTTTAGATAAGAGAGTTACTTCTGCAAAAATTGGTGTAAAGCAATCATGGGCTTCAAGCTTACCAAGCTTAAGTATGAATCTAGGATATAATGCTACTTCAAGTGATCAAATCACAAAACAATATTTTGAGGACAATTATATTAAGAGTGCAAATTTAACTTTAAGTATTCCGCTTTTTAATGGTTTTAGAAAAAGAAACGATATTAAAATTTCTAAATTACAATTATCCAACCAGCAGGCATCTTATAGAACTGCTACTAAGGATGCTGAAGTAGACCTTTATTCATTGTTAAATCGTTTAAATAATTATGAAGAATTAATTCCAATTCAGGAGGAAGTATTATTATCAGCAGAAGAAGATTTAAAGTTGGCTCAGCAAAAATATGAACTTGGTTCTGCAGCTATACTTGAGCTATTAGATGCTCAATTAGCTGTTATTCAAGCTAGCTCATCATTAGTTACAACAAAATATGATGCAGCAATTCAGCTTGCCACTCTTGATAATCTTATCGGAACATTAGATAAAAAATATAAATAAGGAGTATTAGTGAAAAATTTATTAGAAAAAATTATGAAACATAAAATGAAGATTATTGGCCTTCTAATC
>CBFHKL010000007.1:0-21967 GCA_965656415.1 uncultured bacterium | reverse complement strand
CGGGGATGAGTGCTACTGTTGATATTATTACGGAGGAAAGATTAGGGGCAATAGCTATTCCAATTCAGGCATTGACTACTCCTAGGCCAAGCAAAAGCGCTCAGAAGAAATCAGGATTTTCTGCTGAGGTAAATGTTAATGGAGAGTCACAGTGGTCTAATAGACAGCAATTTGGAGACAAGAAAAGCAAATCAACTGTCGTTTTTGTTTTGAAGGGTGATAATACTGTTGAGCAACGTATTGTTGAAGCAGGTATTGTTGGAGATAGAGATTATGAAATTATTTCAGGCTTAGAGATAGATGAAACAATTGTTACGGGAAGTTTTATTGCTATTAGTAGGGAGTTATATGATGGAGCAGTTGTTAAAGTAAAAGAGAATTCTAGACCAAGTCGAAAACGTGACTAAGTCCAAAAAAGAAATTATATCTATTCAGTCAGTTTCTAAGATTTATAACTTAGGTGAAACGGTTGTTAAGGCTTTAGACAATGTATCATTAAGTATATATGATAATGATTACATTTCTATCATGGGTCCTTCAGGTTCTGGAAAATCAACATTAATGAATATCATTGGGTGTCTTGATGTTCCTACAAAAGGAAAGTATAAATTTAAAAATGAGCTGATTTCAGATATGGATGACAACCAGCTTGCCAATATTAGAAACGAAAAAATTGGTTTTGTTTTTCAAACTTTTAATCTCCTTCCAAAGCTTAATGCTATGCAAAATGTTGAAGTTCCGTTGATATATTCTTCGCTTGGAAGAAAAAAAAGAATAGAGCGCGCAGAAGAAGCATTACATATTGTAGGATTACAAGATAGAATGACTCACAAGCCAAATGAATTATCTGGGGGACAAAGACAAAGAGTTGCGATTGCCCGAGCATTAGTAAATAAGCCTTCAATCATTTTAGCTGATGAGCCCACTGGTAATTTAGATTCAAAAAGTGGTAATGAAATCTTAAAGTTTTTTTCAAAGCTACATAAGGATGGAAATACAATTATTATGGTTACTCATGAAGAGTCTGTAGCAAAGCTTTCTAAAAGGCGTATTGATATTTTTGATGGGAAAATTGCTAGGGATGAATAATTTTTTTAAAAATATTATCATTGGTTTATTTTCTGTTAGATCAAATCTAACTCGAGTTATTTTAACAGCTTCAGGGCTAACAATTGGTATTTTTACTGTAAGTATAGTTTCTGCTGCAGTATCAAGCATTGATAAAGAGTTTGCTAAATCAATGGATTATTATGGAAATGATAAAGTGTATGTTGGTACTTGGCCATGGTCTTTTGACTTTGATTGGTGGAAATATAGAAATCGTCCAAAAATTGAAGAATCTTCGTTAGAGTACATTGCCCAATACAGTGAATATATTACAGACATAAGTATTAAAAAAAATACTTGGACTAGAGCGTCATATGGTAATAAAGCTTCATGGGTGCAATTGAATGGAGTATATCCAAGTTATCAAGATATGTTAAGTGGCACTAAAATTGAAAATGGAAGATTTTTCTCTCAAAATGAGTGGGATCTTCAAAGAAGAGTTATCATTGTTGGAGGCACCATAAGAGATGGATTTTTTCAAGGTAAAGACCCTATTGGGAAAAAAATAAGATTGAATAATGTTACTTTTGAAATTATTGGTGAATTGAAAAAACAGGGAATAGGAATGGTTCCAGGTGGAACATTAGATAACTTAGTAATTATGCCCTCAACTACATTTGAAAGAATTCTTACTAGATGGGGTTTTGATGAACTGGTTTTACAAACTAATCCCGAAGATATTCCTTTAGCAAAAGAAGAAGTTGGAATGATTATGCGTGTTGCTAGAAAAATTCCTCCAGGTGATGACGATAATTTTGCTGTTAATTCAGCTGATGCATATATGGAACAATTTAATACAATGAAGAATGCAATTGCTGGAATGGGATTTTTAGTAACAGGAATTTCTTTAGTAGTATCTGCAATTGGTATTATGAATGTAATGTTTGTATCAGTTAGAGAACGAACAAGAGAAATTGGACTTAGAAAAGCAATGGGAGCAACCAATTTCAATATATTGACCCAATTTTTAAGTGAAGCAGTAGCTATAGCAATTATCGGTGGATCAGTTGGAATTGCACTGATTCGACTAACCGTTTTTGGGCTCGCTTCTTTTCCTATACCAAACTTTAATGGCGCAACATTACCAATAAGTTTTGATTTATTGCTAGTATTTTACACCTTTACTGTTTGTGTTTTCATTGGTGTATTAGCAGGCTTGATACCAGCCAGAACAGCAGCAAATCTAAATCCTATTGATGCTTTAAGAGATGAATAGAATAATAAATTATTTAATTGATGCCATCGGTGGAGTCCTTTTTTATTTTGGGCAAACAAAATTAAGAACTGCATTAACTCTTATGGGTATCACTGTAGGAGTTTCTTCTATTATTGCAATCATGACTGTTTTAGAAACTTTTGAACAATCAACTGAATCGTTAGTTGCAGATATGAAAACCAACATATTTTACATTACAAAAGATAATCCTGTTCAAGTTCAATTTGGAAATGATGCAGGATGGGGTAGACAAAAAATACCAAGAATCACATGGGACGAATATGAGCAACTAAAAAGAAATCTTACTTTAACAACAAATATGGCCGCTACCACTACTGAAGAACCAAGTGATAGAACAATATCTGTCGGTAAAGAAGAATTGAAAAGCAGACTTTCAAGTTTTTGGGGTTCTGATGGTGATGTATTATCCGTTTCAAAATATGACATTCTTGATGGCAGAAATATTCAAGATGTTGATGTAGAAAATGCTAGTAGAGTTGCTATTGTAGGATACTATATCAAAGAGCAACTTTTTCCATATTCAAATCCAGTGGGACAAAATATAGAAATCGATAATATTCCTTTTGAAATAATTGCATTAACAGAACCTAAAGGTGAATTGTTAGGGCAAAATATGGATAGTATGATAGGTATTCCTATCAGCACATATATCAAATACTTCGGAGGAAAAGGATGGCGAGGAAGACCTGATCTTCAACTTATTTTAGAAGCTGAATCAATGGATACTTTAGAAGATGCGACTGATGAAGCTATTGGAGTATTTAGAGCTATAAGAAAAATTCCTCCAGGCGAACCAAATAATTTTTACATTGCAACCAACGATCAGTTAATGGATACTTTTGGCAGCTTTACATCATCTATAAAAATTTTTGTTGGGCTGGTTGCTGGAATTTCTTTAATAGTTGCTGGAATCGGAATTGCTAATATTATGTTAGTGTCTTTAACAGAAAGAATTAAAGAGATTGGCATTAGAAAAGCCTTAGGTGCTAGAAGAGTAGATATTTTTTTACAATTCTTAATTGAAGCAATTTTAATTTCTATCCTTGGTGGTATTGTTGGGATTATTTTAGGCTTATCTTTTGGTAATGTAGTAGCTGCATTTCTTGAACAAGATCCAGTCATTCCATATCAATGGGTTTTCTACAGTTTACAAATTTGTGCTTCTATGGGTATAATATTTGGCCTTTATCCAGCAATTAAAGCATCAAAGTTGAATCCAATCGATTCAATGAGATACGACTAAATTAAGTGGCCTTTTACTTGCTGTAATCTTTCTTATCCTCTAAATTATCAAAATAAAATTTATGTCTAAAAAAAATAAAATATCAGAACAAGAAGTAAAAAAAATTGCTGAATTATCTAGATTATCACTCTCAAGTGATGAATTAAAAAAACGCACTCAAGATATGAACAATATTATTAATTATATGGATATATTGAATGAAATTAATACTGATGATGTGGAAGAATTATATAATGTTAATGATATGAATAATACCTTGAGAGATGATAGTTTTGAAGAATCTTTAGATAAGAAAGATGTTTTGAAAAATAGTCCTAGTTCAAATAAAGATTATATTGAAGTTCCATTAACTGTTAAAAAGGAAAGCCAGTGATTCTTGGCGTTATTCCTGCAAGATTAAATTCCACACGTTTCCCTAACAAAATAATTTTCCCTCTAAATGGTAAACCAATTATTGAGCACGTTTATGAAAAAGCAATTCAATCAAAACTTCTTAGTAAAGTAGTTGTAGCTATTGATTCTGAAACAACAAAAGAATCAATTAATTGTTTAAATATTGTAATGACTTCGGATAAACATCAGTCAGGAACTGATCGTGTAGCAGAGGTTTCTGAAAATTATGATTGTGATATTGTAATTAATATTCAAGGAGATGAACCGGGTATAGATCCAGATTTGATTGATAAGCTAATCACACTTTTTGATGATCCAAAAGTAGAAATGGCTTCAGTCGCCTCAACTGATTTACATAAACATGATTTTACAAATGATAATGTTGTCAAAGTTAATTTAGATAATGAAAATAATGCAATTTCATTTGTTAGAAATAATATCGATCCTGAACAAATCTATTATAGACATATTGGTATATATGCTTATAGAAAAAAAACATTAAATTTCTTTACTTCTCTTGATCAATCTGAAAACGAAAAAAAACATAGTTTAGAACAATTAAGAGCATTAGATAATAATATTGCAATTAAACTATTAATTAGTGATTTTAATCATAGAAGTATCGACACAAAAGAAGACTTAAAAAACTATGAAAACTAAGTTCATATTTGTTCTAGGGGGTGTAATGTCCGGTTTAGGAAAAGGGATTTCTGCCTCTTCAATTGGTTATCTTTTAAAGAGTGCAGGATTAAAAGTTAACATTCTAAAACTTGACCCTTATTTAAATGTTGATCCTGGAACTATGAATCCATACCAACATGGTGAAGTTTTTGTTTTAGATGATGGTTCAGAAACAGATTTAGATTTAGGTCACTATGAAAGATTCATTGGTGAAAATATGTCTAGTAGCAATAATGCTACAGCTGGACAAATTTACAGTACAGTTCTAGATAAAGAGCGTTCAGGTAGTTATTTAGGAGATACTGTACAAGTTATTCCTCATGTTACTGATGAAATCAAAAATAGAATGAATGCTTTAGCCGATTCTAAAAAATATGATATTGTTATTTGTGAGGTGGGTGGAACTGTTGGTGATATTGAAAGCTTACCTTTTCTGGAAGCAATTCGTCAACTCTCTTTGGAGGTTGGATATCATAATTCTCTAATCATTCACTTAACTCTATTACCATTTATTGATGCAAGTGGCGAGCTAAAGACAAAACCGACCCAACACTCTGTCATGAAACTAAGAGAGATTGGATTATCACCTGATTTTATTTTTTGCAGAACTAAAAATGAAATAAGCCAAGAGATAAAAGAAAAATTAGCTTTATTTTGCAATGTTAGACCAGAGCATGTTATCGAAAATAAAGATGTTTCTAGTATTTATGAAGTTCCATTACTATTAGAAAATCAAAACATTACAAAAATGATTTGTGATCGTCTTGGCCTTAAAAATAAGCCATCAATTAAGAAGCTCCAAAATTTTGTTAAGACTTATAAGAATCCAGAAAGTGAAATAAAAATCGCAATGTGCGGAAAGTATACAGAGCTACACGATGCATATAAGAGTATTACTGAATCTTTTATTCATGCAGGAGTTGAAAATAATACAAAAGTCAAAGTATTATGGGTGAATACAGAGAAAATTAAAAATGATAAGAATGCTTCCAAAGCATTCAAGGATATTGATGGTATTTTATTACCTGGTGGCTTTGGCTCAAGAGGGGCTGAAGGAAAAATTTTAGCTTCAAAATTTGCTAGAGAAAATAATATTCCATTTCTTGGAATATGTTTAGGGTTACAATGTGCAGTTATTGATTATGCGAGAAATGTTTGCAATATAGATGATGCCAACAGTGCGGAATTTAAACCAAAATCCAAAAATAAAGTGATCGATTTAATGGAATCTCAAAGAGCTATTAAGCTAAAGGGTGGCACGATGAGATTAGGTTCTTATGAATGTGAAATTCAAACTGGTACAAAAGCATACTCTATTTACCGAAGAAAAACTATTAACGAAAGACATAGACATAGATTTGAAGTAAATAATAAATATGTCTCCAAAATGAAAAAAAATGGGTTAATTTTCTCAGGTATGAATAAAAAATTAGGAGTAGTAGAAATAATTGAACTAAAAAACCATCCATGGTTTGTTGGTTGTCAATTTCATCCGGAATTGAAAAGTAGAGTAGATAAAGCTCATCCTCTTTTTAGGGAGTTTGTTAAGGCTTCATTAAAGAACAGCAAAAATTAGTTATGAATAAAGTTGAATTAGATCAGATTATTTTTGGAGACAATGCTCTACCTTTCATTGGAGGTCCTTGTGTTATAGAAAGTAGAGACCATTGTTTTAGAATGGCTGAAAAAATAGCAGAAATTACATCAAATTTAAATGTCCCATTTATTTTTAAAAGCTCATTTGATAAGGCAAATAGAACTTCCATTAAATCTTTTAGAGGTGATGGCTTAGAAAAAGGATTAAAGATTTTAGAAGAAATTAAAAATAACTTTAATGTTCCAATAACGACTGATATTCATTTGCCTGAACATGCCAATACAGTAAGTGATGTTGTAGATATTATTCAAATCCCAGCATTCCTTTGTAGACAAACTGACTTATTGATTGCTGCAGCTCAAACTGGTAAAGTGGTAAATGTTAAAAAAGGTCAATTTTTATCGCCTTACAAGGTTGAAAATATCATAAAAAAAATAGAAGATAGTGGTAATAAAAATATTTTGATTACAGAGAGAGGAAACACTTTTGGTTTTGATAGTTTAATCACTGATTTAAAATCTATACCTATAATGCAAGCATTTGGCTATCCTGTTATTTTTGATGCAACCCATAGTGCTCAAATTCCTGGAAATCACGAATCAAAAACAGGTGGCAATAGGCAATTTATTCCATCTCAAACATTTGCTGCTGTAGCATCTGGCGTAGATGGAGTATTTATGGAGGTGCATGATGATGTAGACAATGCATTAAGCGATGCAAGTACACAGTGGCCTATTGATAAATTAGAAGATATATTGAAATCTATTATTTCTTTTAGGGAAACTTATTTAAAGCATGGATAAAAAATTAAAAGACCAACTTTCTAAAATTAAATTATTAATCTGTGATATTGATGGGGTTCTTACAGATGGTTCATTCATTAAAAGTACCTCAGGAGAAGAACTTAGATCTTTTAATGCGCTGGACGGTGTTGGTTTTGTAATGTTGAGATTGCTAGACCTTAATATTAAAACAGCATGGATAACTGGAAGGGAATCTTTAACAACTACTCAAAGAGCAGAAGAGCTTCAAATTGATGACATATATAATGGAGTTATCAGAAAAATTGACGCATATGATGAATTAAAAGAAAAATATGGAATTTCAGACAATGAAATCTGTTTCATTGGAGATGATATTATTGATATACCTATTTTAGAAAAAGTTGGATTTGCTGTTACAGTACCTAATGCTCCAAAGTATATATCTAATTATTCACACTATACCACTTTACTTGATGGAGGTAGAGGGGCAGTAAGAGAAGTAATTGACCTGTTGATTGAATCAAGAGGAGACTTTACTCAACAATTAGATAAATTACTTAGCAAACTAAGATGATATCAAAACTTTTCAAAAAATTAACTATTTTTTCTATTCTTTTTTTAGCTTCTTGTTCAAAGAATGATACTTTAGATGAAATTTCAAAAGATGTTCATGACCAATTATCAACAAGCGTAGAAATTACACTAACAAAAAAAGGTAATATAACTGCAACAATAAATTCTGAAATTTTAAAAAAAAACAATCAGTCATTACAGTTAGAATTATATGATAATGTTAATGTTAATCTATTTGATGAAAATTTTGAACATAAGTCTTTGATAAAATCTCAATCAGCTATAGTAAATGAAAAAGAAAACAGAATGAAAGCATATGGAAATGTGATTGTTACTTCTAATGACGGCAAAATACTTATGACTGATTCTTTATCATGGGATAATAATTCTGATAAGATTTATACGAACTCAAATCTAGAGTTTATTACATCAGATACTGATACATTGTATGGTACTGGATTCGAATCAAATATAGATTTGACTGATTGGAATATATTAAAACCAAGAGGAAGTATTAATAATGACTAAAGTATTGAAAGCAGAAAACCTTATTAAAAAATATGGAGACTTTTATGCCGTTAATGACATTGATTTGAATTTAAATAAAGGAGAGGTTGTTGGACTTCTGGGCCCAAATGGTGCAGGAAAAACAACAACATTTTATATGATCACTGGAATGATAAGACCTTCATCAGGTAAAATTATTTTTGAAGATAAAGATATTACAAAATCTCCAATGTATAAAAGAGCTAGAATGGGCATAGGATATTTAGCTCAGGAACCATCAATTTTTGGGAAATTAAATGTTGAAGATAATTTAAAGATTGTTCTTGAAACAATAATTCCTGATAAAGAAGAACAAAATCAACTAATTGATAAGTTATTAAGCGAATTTAATATATCTCATATTAGATACAACATGGGCGCAGGTCTTTCAGGAGGTGAAAGACGAAGAGTTGAAATATGCCGCACTTTAGCATTAAAGCCTGATTTTGTTTTACTTGATGAACCATTTGCTGGTGTAGACCCTATTGCAGTTGAAGATATTCAACAAATGATTATTTCTTTAAAGAAGCAGAATATAGGTGTACTAATCACAGATCATAATGTTAGAGAAACGCTTTCAATAACAGATAGATCATATCTCTTATATGGAGGTAAAATATTAAAATCTGGAGACGCACAGACTCTTGCAAATGATGAAGAAGTTAGAAGAATATACTTAGGAAAAAACTTTAAATTGGATCAATGAGTAAGTTTTCTACCAAGCTAAGACAAAAACAATCTATAGTCCCTCAGCAAATTATAAAATCCCGACTATTGGAACTATCTATAGATGAGCTTGAAAAAGATTTAGAGAATGAAATTCAAGTGAATCCAGTATTAGAAGAAAAAAGTATTGAAGAGTCAAAAACTAGCAATCACTCAGATCCATTTTTAGATCAAAGTAGCTATGAACTATTTTTAGCAAATATTCCAGAAAGTAGAGATGTAACTGATGACTTAATTACACAAATTGATACATCTGATTTTGATGAAAAAGCTAAATCTATCGGAAGAGAGATTATTTTTAACTTAGATAAAAATGGATTCTTAGATATTGAGCTAGATTTAATTGCAGATAATCATAATATAGATATTCAAAATATTGATAATATAAGAAAAGCAATAATGGACCTAAATCCTAAGGGAGTCGGATGTAAAGATTTACAGGAATATTTAATTTTTCAAATTGGTGATTTGAGTTCGGTAGCAAATTTAATTGTAGAAAATTATTTTGACGAATTTTTAAATCAAGACAAGGATAGAATCAAAAAAGAGATTGGTTGTTCTGATAAAGAGATAGATGATGCTTTTATGTTGATTTCAGAGAAAAATTTCTCACCAATACTTGATAATGACTTAGGAAATGAGAATATAATGCCAGATGCAATTATTAAGCAGAAAGATAATCAATGGCTTATTTTAATAAATGATAGATTTTTAAATAAATATCAGATTTCTCAAGAATATTTTGATGCAGCTATGAATTCAAATTCTTCAAAAGAGGAAAAATTATTCTTAAAAAGTCATATAAGTGATGCTCAAAATATTTTAGATACATTGCATTATAGATCGAATGTATTAAAAGATGTAATTGAGCAGATTTTATTAGTACAGGGAGACTATTTAAGTAGTAAAGCTGAATTTTTAAATCCACTTAAATTAGAAGATATTGCAAAAAAGATAGATAAGGATATTTCAAGTATTAGTAGAATAGTAAAAAATAAATATATCGATTCACCTGTAGGATTAATTAGTTTAAAAAGTTTATTTTCTAATACTCTAATAAAAAAATCTGGAAAGACTGCTTCAGCAAATGAGCTTAAAAAAGTCATAAGTCTTATTATTAATGATGAAGATAAAAAATCTCCACTATCTGATTCTGAAGTTGTTAAAAAATTAAAGGAAAAAGACTTTATGATTGCAAGGAGAACAGTTGCAAAATATAGAAAGTTATTAAACATTAAAAATGTAAATCAAAGGAAAGAAAGATGAGTGTGAAACATTGTATCAAAGTAGATGACTTTAGTGGAAATGATATTTTAGATTTATTTCAACTAGCTTCTGAATTAAAATCTAAATACAGAAATAAAGAGAATTATGAACCTTTCAAAGATCACTCTATGGCTATGATATTTGCGAAGCCTTCTGCAAGAACCAGAGTTTCATTTGAAACAGGTTTTGCTTGGATGGGAGGGCATGCAATTTATTTAGCACCACAAGATATTGGTTTAGGAACTCGTGAAAGTGCAGGTGATTTAGCTCAACTTTTTAGTAGATATAATGATATGATTATGGCAAGAGTTTATAGTCATAATGATATGTTGGAATTTGAAAAGCATGCAACTGTACCTGTGATTAACGGTTTAACAGACTATAACCATCCATGCCAAATCCTTACTGATATGTTTACAATTTGGGAGCAAAAAAAAGATAATTTTAGCGACTTAAAAATTGTATATGTTGGCGATGGAAATAATATTGTTAATTCATGGATAAGACTAGCATCAATTTTACCTTTTGAATTTACTTGTGTTTGTCCTGAAGGTTATGAGCCTGATTCAGATACAATTTCATATGCTAATTCTAAGAATCTTTCTACAATTAATATTATTCATGATCCAGTTCAAGGAGTAACAGATGCCGATGTAATTTATACAGACGTTTGGGCATCAATGGGCCAAAAAGAAGAAGTTGATGAAAGAGTAAAAATATTTTCTCCTTTGCAGGTAAATCAAGAATTAATTAAGCATGCGAAGAATGATTACATGTTCATGCATTGTTTGCCAGCAGAAAGAGGTAGAGAGGTTACTGATGAAGTTATTGATTCTCAAAATTCAATAGTATTTGAACAGGCTGAAAATAGATTACATACCCAAAATGCTATTATGGTAACTCTTGCAAATAAAGTTTAATTATAAACTTTTGATAGATATTGAATTACCATCATATTTAGCATAATTAAATTGTTGATCACAACAATCATCAAGAATAATAAGTTGCTTTTGATTTTCACTAAAATTGAATGAATGATGATAGTGACCCATTATTACAATGTCACAACCTTTATTCCACTTTGACCTCGAATATTGTATTAACTCTGAATGTATTTTTTCTAATTTATCATTATTAATTTTATGAGAATCTTTTCTTTCATATGAAATTCTATTTGCAACTTTCAGGGCAATATTTTTTGGTAATAAAGAGTACAAAAAACGAAAAATCTTACTTCTTAAAATAAATTTTAACAATCGATACCCTTTATCCCAAGATAGGATACCATCTCCGTGTGTAACATATATTCTTTTATTACCTTCAGATAAAATTTGATCACTTAAAAAAGACTTTGTTATAACTGATTGAAATTTTTTACCGATCCAAAAATCATGATTACCTGCTATAAAATATACTTCAATTCCCTTAGTTTTTATTTTTTCCAGCAATGAAAAAATTCTTTCAAAATAATTTGGATTATTTCTATTGTATTCAAAGTAATAATCGAAAAAATCACCCATTATAAATATACTTCCCTTGGAATTTTCAATTTCAAGGATAAACTCTTCCATTTTTTTTATTTTTTGTTCATTTGATAATGAAGGAGTGGGAGAAAAGTGATTATCTCCAAAAAAATAGATTGGTAATTGCATTAAAAAACTTAATCTTTTATAAAAAATGCATCAATGAATTAATAATTTAAAATTTTTGTCTTAAATTATGCTATCTTTGATAATAAAAATATTTTGAATAAATAAATTATTTGAAACTTTATCAATTTTTTAAATTATAAAATCATATGCGCGCTATACTTACTATATTATTATTAACTAATTTTTTATTTCCTCAAAGTTTTGGGCAAAACAAGGTTCAATACGATTCCTTTGATTGGGAATATATTGTTAGTCCAAATACCAATGTATATTACTACGGTGATAATTATGACTTAGCCATTTTTACTTCAAAAGTTGCTGAAGAATCCATTGAACAAATTGGTAAGCATTTAAGATGGAGGAGTAGTAAGCCAATAAAAATTATAGTTTATACTTCTCATAACGATTTTCAACAAACAAATGTTGTAAATGTATATATGTCTGAAGGGGTAGGTGGTGTTACTGAATTATATAAAAATAGAATAGTTATTCCATTTGAAGGGTCTTATGAACAATTCGAGCACGTCATTCATCATGAGTTGGTGCACGCAGCTATAAATGAGCTTGTATATGGAGGTAATGCTCAGGGATTAATCAGTGGGAGAATACGAGTCCAAGTTCCATTATGGGCAAATGAAGGTTTAGCTGAATTTTTATCTGTTGATTGGGATACTAATTCAGATATGGTGCTAAGAGACCTAGCTATTGAAGATAGATTGCCTTCAATCCCAGAACTAAACTATTCCATTCTAGCATATAAAGGTGGACAGTCTGTATGGCAGTATATAACTCAAAAATATGGTAGAGAAAAAGTTGGAGAAATTTTTCAGCAAATGAAAAGATCTCAAAATGATGAAAGAGGATTTGAAAGTGCACTAGGTGTTGACTACGAGCAACTCACAGAGGATTGGCATGATTTCGTTAAAAGAGAGTATTGGCCTGATTTAGTAAATAGAGAAAATTTTAATGATTTTTCAACCAAAATTACTGACAGATCTGAAACTAGAAATTTTTACAATGTTAGCCCTTCATTTTCTCCAGACGGAAATACTATTGCATATTTTTCTGATCAAGATGGTTATATGGATTTAATTTTATACGAAGTTGATTCTGAAAAACAAAAAAGACGTTTAATAAGAGGTAATACTACTCCAGATTTTGAGGAGCTAAAATGGCTTCAGCCTGGAATCTCATGGTCACCAGATGGAAAATCTATTTCATTTGCTTCAAAGAGTGGAGAGCAGGATTCGATTATCATTGTAGATATTAAAACTGGTAAATACAAAAAAATTCCAATAGATCTAGATGGTGTTTTTACAACTTCATGGCACCCAACCCAAAACAAAATTGCATTTATGGGACATAAAAATGATGCCAGCGATATCTATGTAATTGATTTGAAGTCAAATGAAGTAACAAATATTACCAATGATATTTTTTCTGAATCTTCACCAAGTTGGTCTTTGGATGGTGAAATAATATATTTCACTTCAGATAAAGGTCAAAATGCAAATACTAATAATATGTTTGAAGTTGATTTTTCTCAAACTGATATTTTTCAGTATAGTTATAAAACAAATACGGTAACACAGCTAACAAACACTAAATATAATGAAAATTATCCAGTTGTAGGGTCAGATGGAAATTTATTTTATACAGCTGATTACAATGGAATCACTAATATTTTTAAGCATAACCTAAAGAGCAATGAGGCTTTTCCAATTACAAATGTTATTACAGGTGTTCAGCAAATAGATTTAGATAGTAATAATAATTTAGTTTTTTCTGGGTTCAAAAAAAGAGGTTGGGATTTATATTTAATGAATAGCTTAGATAAAGCTTCAAAAAAGGAAATTAAGCCCACTCAATTTTATGCTAACCAAAATCGTAATACTGATTTTGAAGATTTAAGAACTTTTACAAATACTAAAATTGCTTCTACTGCTGAAGATTATACCACGCATATATTTGCAAGAAACTATCAATATAAGAATCCTAAAAAAGATAGCGATGAAGAAGTTGAAGTAGACTCATTACGTTTTCAGGATTCATATTTAGCAAGGAAATATCAAACAGATTTTTCAGTTGACTACATTGCTACTACAGCAACAATAGATAATCTTTTCGGTACCAGAGGTGTTGCTAACCTCTCTTGGAGCGATGTAATGGGAGATCATCGAATAAATATTGGTACTAATTTAGTATTAGATTTGAATAATAGTGATTTAGTTGTCCAGTATGCTTATTTAAAAAATCGAACAAATTATTATACCACATTGTTCCAACAGGCAAACACTTTTTCTCTTGGTTACAATATGAATTACGATTTTATAGGTCAATTAAGAGATTATGGAGTAGGCTTTTTTGGTCAATACCCTTTTTCTAAATTCTCAAGATTAGATTTTGGAGCTACTATAAGAAATGTAGATTATGAAGTTAAACAATTTGATATTTTTACCTTTCAAACTTCAACAAATTATAAAGAAAACTTAAGAGCAATTGTTCCTCTTACAAGTCTTGTATTTGATAATTCTACTAATGGTTATACTGGGCCAGTAGATGGATTTAAACAATACTTAACATTTCAATTTAGTCCAGATATTGGTTCAAACTCGATTCCTTTCCAGACACTCAAATTTGACATGCGAAAATATTACAAGATAAATAGAAATTATAGTCTCGCTGCAAGACTTATGTTGGGTAAAAGTGTAGGAGATAGACCTCAGAAATTTTTCCTAGGTGGAAATTCACAAATGATGATTTTTTCCGATACTCAGACAGAGGGTAGAGATGATTCTGGGTTTTATGCCCAAAGAGTCCTCGACTACGATAATACAAGTATTTTAGAAGACGTTTACTTTAGTGAGTATGTTTTTCCATTAAGGGGTGCTAGATATCGAGAAAGAGTTGGGGAGAATGTTGCAGTAGCTAACTTTGAATTTAGATTCCCATTTGTTAATTATGTTGATGTTAGTTTCCCAGCAAGAATAAGATTTGGGAATATATTTGGACACTTATTTTTAGATGTTGGTGCTGCCTGGGATTCATCTGATGAATTTGATAATAGTGAATTAGTTAGAAGTAAATATGGTCTTACAGATCCTAAAGCATCTCCAATTTTAACAACTTTTGGTATTGGAACAAAAATATTCACCCCATTTGCGTTAATTAGAATTGATACTGCATGGGATAAGTATCCAAGCGGAGGATATTCTAAGCCTCAATATATAGTTTCCTTTGGTTACGACTGGTAAATTTCTTGAAATTTTCTGTTTTATCTGAAGACAATCATTCACTAGCTAGAACTGGTTTAATAGAAACAGACCATTCAAAAATTGAAACTCCTGTATTTATGCCTGTGGGAACACATGGTGTCGTTAAAACTCTTTCTCCTGATGATTTAAACGATATGAACGTTCAAATAATGCTATCAAATACTTATCATTTATATCTAAGGCCTGGTACGGAAATAATTAATGAAAATCAAGGGTTACATAAATTTCTCAATTGGGGGAAAAGCATCTTAACTGATAGTGGAGGCTATCAAGTATTTTCTTTAAGCAAGATGAATGAAATTACTGATACTGGTGTTAACTTTAGATCCCATTTAGATGGAAGTGAACATTTTTTTACTCCTGAGAAATCCATGGAAGTTCAAAGACAGTTAGGTTCAGATATTATTATGGCATTTGATTATTGTCCTCCTGCAGATTGTTCGAAAAAAGAACTTAAAAGAGCTTCTACTCTAACAGAAAAATGGACCAAGCAAGCTTTTGAGTATCTTCAAGATAAAAAAAGTATTTATGGACACAATCAAACTCTGTTCCCAATTATCCAAGGCGGTATTGATCCAGATGAAAGATTAAAATGTTTAAATCAAATGATACCTTATGCAACTTGTGGAATAGCTATTGGAGGGTTGTCGGTTGGAGAGAAAAAAGAACCAATGTTAGATATTGTCGAACTTTTAGGAAAAAATATGCCAAAAAACCAACCAAGATATTTGATGGGTGTTGGTAAACCAACTGACTTAGTTAAAGCAATTTTAAGGGGAGTGGATATGTTTGATTGTGTTCTACCAGCAAGGAATGCTAGAAATGGACAAATTTTTACCCACCAAGGTGTTATTAATATAACTAATAGTGATTTTGCAAATGATACTACACCTATAGATGAACATAGTTCAATAGAATTTGCAAAAATATTTTCTAAGTCATATTTGAGACATCTTTTTAAAGTAAATGAAATGTTTGGATTAAGAATTGCAACCCTTACCAACATAGCATATTATTTAGATTTAATTAATGAAATAAAAAATGAAATTAATAACAATACTTTTGTAAAATGGTCTGATAATTATTTAAAAATGTATGATAATTAAATTATGTTAAAAGTTGGTCAAAAAGCTCCAGATTTTTCATTACCCAATCAAGATGACGCAATTATAAATTTAAAAGACCTTAGAGGTCGCAAGGTATTAGTCTGGTTTTTTACTAAGGCTAGCACTGGAGGTTGCACTAGAGAGGGAATTGGATTTAATGATTTATATAAAACCTTCCAAAAGCTTAATATTTCAATAATTGGAATAAGCAAAGACTCAATAAAGGCTCAAAAAAACTTTTGTACTAAAAATGAATTTAAATTTGATATTTTATCAGATGCCGAATTAAGCACTATCAAAAAATATAAAGCATGGGGACTTAAAAAGATGTATGGTCGAGAATATGAAGGTATACTTAGAATATCTTATTTGATAGATGAAGATGGCAATATTGAACAAGCGTATAGTAAAGTAAAAACTGCAACACATGCATCAGATGTACTTGAAACAATTAAATAAAAAAAATCTATTTATATTTTCATTAATTTTTTTTTCATGTGCATCTGTTAAAGCACCTCAAGGTGGATTAATTGATTCAACTCCACCGAAGTTAGATTCAACAAACCCGAAAATTCTGACCAACTTGAACCAAGGTCAAAAAATTACCCTATCTTTTAATGAATATATCAAAGAAGAATCCCTTAAAAATTCTATTGAATTATTTCCTGGTGTAGATGAAAAAATTACTTACGAATATTTCGGTAAAGATATCATAATTACTTTACCTCCAAATCTAGAGCAAGATAAAACATATGTAATATCATTAAACTCCAATTTTTCAGATGAGCGAAATGTCAAATTAAAAGAAAATATTGTTATTCCAATTAGCCTTTCAAATTCAATTAATGAAGGTGTATTGCAAGGAGAAATATTTGGATCTTTTAAAAAACCTTCAGTATTGCTATGGAGAGGAATTATTGAAAAAAATGAAATGATTAATAGAAAGCCAGATTATATAATTTCTTCCACCAATATATTTAGTTTTAGTTATTTGGCATATGATAAATATACCATCATAGCATCTGATTTATATAATTCAAGACTACCATTAGACCAAAATAAGATATCATTTCATTCGGATGATTTTGTTGACATTCAAAAAGATCATATTTCAAATATTAATTTTTATTTTAATGATGAAAATAATGACGCAGAGCTTGATTCATTGATAGTAGATCAAGAATTAGAAGAATTCTCAAATCTTGTTGGAAATATTAAAGGTAATTATATCCTTCCTCTTATAATTAACTTAAAAAATGAAAATTATAATTATCAAACAGAATTATCTTTGGATGGAACATTTCGTATAGATAATATTATGAGTGGTAAATACCAACTGTTAGCTTTTCAAGATAGAAATAATAATAAAATTCTTGATACTGGACTTTTAAACAGTAAAACTGAATCAGAAAAATTTTATGTTTACCCTGATTCATTAGTATTAAGAACTAATTGGGAATTAGAAATAAAAAATTGGGAGATCAATTAATGAACGATAAAGTTGTCGTAGCTGTTAGTGGATATTTTGATCCAATACATGTTGGTCATTTAGAGTATTTGCAGCTAGCAAGTAAGTTGGGCGATAAATTAATTGTCATTGTGAATAACAATCATCAAGCTGAGCTCAAAAAAGGTGAGTTTTTTATGCATGAAAAAGATAGAATGGAAATTGTTGCAGCACTTAAATGTGTTGATGAAGTTTTTTTAAGTATAGATATGGATAGCAGCGTATGTAAAAGTTTAGAGGAAGTAAAACCTAATATATTTGCAAATGGTGGGGATAGGTCTTTAGAAGAAATTCCTGAAACTGCTGTAATGAAAAAGTATGACATTAAAATGGTAGATGGTTTAGGCGAAAAAATAAGAAGTAGTAGTGATTTAACTGGAATCGGCAAATGAAAAAAAAGCCTGATAAAAAGAAAACACAATTATTAGAAGAATTTCTTGATCTAGGTGAAAAATGCAATATTAAAATCATTCATGATAGAGGTGATTTTAATGGAGACAACTGTTTGCTTTTTTCAAATGATACAATTGTAATTAATAAACATAAACCTCTTGAGCAACGACTATATGTTTTAGCTAAGTGTTTTAGTCAAATTAATCTTGAGAATGTTTATATTAAACCAGTACTAAGAGATTTAATTAATCAAGCAAAAACCGATATTATATGAGCAATCAAAAACATTTATGGGCTCCATGGAAGATGGATTATTTAAGAAATAAAAAAGATGATTCACAAAACATATTTTCTGATTTTGCCAATGAAGATAATGACAAAGATAATCTTATATTGCATCGTGCAAAACATTGCTATGTAATAATGAATTATTATCCTTATAATAATGGACATTTAATGGTAATTCCTTATAAAGAAGTTGATAGATTTGAAGATCTTGATGATGAAGTTCTATCAGAGGTCATGGTTATTTCTAAAAAAATTATGAAAATATTGAGACATAACTTTAGTTGCGATGGTTTTAACTTTGGAGCTAATATTGGAGAGGGTTCAGGTGCATCTATTCAGTCACATTTGCATTTTCATATAGTTCCTCGATGGAAAAGTGATACATCATTTATGCCTGTGATAGGGAATACCAAAGTGATGCCTCAAGCTTTAGATGATACGTATGAGCAACTACTAAATTTATTTAAGGAAGAATTATAATGGATTTATTCTCACACTCCTGGCTTCCATTCATATATCAGTACGGATTCGGTGTACTTATTTTTGGTGGAGGTCTTTTTGCGATATTTAAAGCATATGGCAGAAAAGAATTTTGGAATCAATATAAAATATGGATTCAAATTTTGATATGGGGATTCATTTATGTTACATCAATTCATTTACTGATGACTATCTCAGCGCTGAATGATTATCCTCAACTTTATATAGTTATTTTATCATTGTATATATTTAATGTGTTTTTATTAACTAAGAAGATTACATGAACACGATACCTACATCAGAATTATTTTGGGTGATTTTAACCGCTTATGTTTTCTTTGTCTTAGGTGCTGGATTATTCTTTGCTAGAAACAATCAATCAACGGAAGATTTTTTCTTTGGTGGTAGAAGATTTTCCTGGTGGTTAATTGGAATGTCGATGTTAGCAACCGGAGTTGGTTCTCACAGTTTTGCTAAATATGCATCCAAAGGATTTGAATATGGATTTTCATCTACAATGACCTATATGAATGATTGGTTTTTTATGCCATTATTATTATTTGGTTGGATTCCAATTATTTACTACATGCAAGTCAACTCTATTCCTGAATATTTTGAAAGAAGATTTAATTCCACTGTTAGAAATTTATCTACTATTACGATGCTTTTATATCTTATCGGATATATCGGTATTGGGTTATTAGCTCTTGGGTCTTTATTACAGCCAATATTGGGATGGGAAATCAATACGATTATTATTGTGGTTGCTATTATCTCTGGTACTTATGTATCTCTAGGTGGACAAACAGCTATCATCTTTACAGATTTTTTACAAGGAGTTATTCTATTATTTGCCGGGTTATTAATTTTTGGTTTAGGTCTTGCATATATAGGCGGATTTGATCTTTTCTGGAGCAATTTATCAACAACAAATAAATTACCATTAGCTGATTTTAATTCACCACCTGACTTTAATTTTGTTGGAATTTTCTGGCAAGATGGAGTTGTGGGTTCAGTGGGATTTGCATTTATGAATCAGGCAGTAATTATGAGATTCTTAGCCTCGAGATCAGTTATTCATGCCAGAAGAGCAACTATGATGAATGTATTGGTTTTCTTGCCAATTGGAACTGTGGCTGTTTCAAATTCTGGTTGGCTTGCTAGAGCTATGGAGAATATATCCCCTGGATTAATTACAGATTTACTTCCCAATGGAAATGCAAATGGTGTATTTACAGTGGTTGCATCTTTAGTTGCAAATTCAGAAGCAATCTTCGCATTTTTGGTTGCTGCGGTAGTAGCAGCATTAATGTCTAGTTTGGATTCACAAATTAATGCATCAGCAGCTGTTGCTGTAAACGATGTATACACGCCATTGAGTAAAAATCCTTCTGAAAAAACACGCTTAAGAGTGTCAATGTTTACTTCTTTGCTTGTCACTTTTGTTGGGATTCAAGCAGCATTTTTATTTGCACAATATGGCACTATTTATGAAGCTCATGGAGCATTTCATAGTGTAGTAACTCCACCAATGGTTACGGTTATTTTCCTTGGCATTTGCTGGGCACGTTATTCATCAAGAGCAGCTGTGTTAACGTTTGTGCTAGGTGCAGCATTCATTTTTCTTGGGATCGAGTATCCTCAAACATTAGTTCAGCCTTTTTCTCATGGTATAGAATATGTTGAAGCAAAACCATGGTCCTACATTAGAGCCTTATATAATGTTGTCGCATGTGTTTCAATAGGAATTATTGTAACCCTACTTACTTCAAAACCAAATCAATCGCACTATGAACAAATTAAAGGATTAACTCTTTGGACTATTAAAGATGGCCCAACATTCTTTAAAGGTGCAGAGGTGAATGAAAATGCAGGAAGTAAAATCACCTTTGATGGCGATATGATTAAAGTTATTGATGACACAGAAAATAAAATATATTTACCAGCAGACTTAATGAAAGATCTTGGTGCTAAAGAAGGAGATTTTGCATACATATCTGATACAAGATGGTACCTAGGTGGAATCAAATCTACCCATGCTTACATTGGAAAAATGTCATCAAGTAATAAAATTGAAATCTCTAAAAATGTCCAGAATCATGGTCAATTTGATCCTTCAAAAAAATTATTTATTGAACTAGAGTTATAACTTTTGCTTCATAATCAAAAATAAAAGTAATAATACTTGTTTTTTCGATAATAATATTAAAAATTTCTACCATCTTCCGGAGTAGCTCAGTTGGTAGAGCGAGTGACTGTTAATCACCAGGTCGGGGGTTCGAGTCCCTCCTCCGGAGCTTATATGTCAGATACAAAAAATACAAAATTAGTAATTATTGAAGATGACAAAGATATTCGCGAGCTACTTGCCTATAATATTTCAAGCTTAGGATATCAAGTACAATCATTTTCAAATGGCGAATCTGGACTAAAACATCTTAGAAATAATAAGTCCAATTTGCTTCTTTTAGATTTAATGCTTCCAGGTATTAGTGGATACGATATTTGTAGAATTATCAAAAGTGACCCCAAATTAAAAGATCTTCTGATAATAATGCTTACAGCTAAAGGAAGCGAAGCTGATATTGTAAAAGGTTTGGAATTGGGAGCAGATGATTACATAGTTAAACCATTTTCTGGTTCAATTCTTTCTGCTAGAATTGCTGCTGTTCTGAGAAGAGTTAAAAAAACAGATTCAAAAATTTTGAACTTTGATAGCTTAAAAATAGATATTGGTAAACATCAAGTCAGTGTAAATAATGCTATAATAGATTTAACATTTAGTGAGTTTGAAATTTTAAGTATGCTTTCTCAAAATCCTGGTTTGGTGTATACTAGATCTCAAATAATTGACTCTATTAGAGGAGATAATTATCCTGCTACAGATAGAACAATTGATTTTCAAATTGTAGGATTGAGAAAAAAATTATCTACTGCAAAAAAATATATTAAAACTATTAGGGGTATAGGATATAAGTTTAATGATGAAGATGAGTAATACTCCGATTAATGATTTAAAGTCAGTTCTTGATACTATACAATCGGGTGTTATTTCTATAAATAATGATAAATTTTTAATTTTTTATAATGATAAAGCAAAAAGAATATTTTCTTTATCTGAAGAATTCATTGG
>CBFHKL010000006.1:20884-37641 GCA_965656415.1 uncultured bacterium | reverse complement strand
CATGAATTTAAAATTGTCGATGGATTGATTACAAATTTTCATCAACCAGAAAGTACACTTTTAATGCTTACATCCGCAGTTGGCGGGTATAAGTTTATAAAAGATGCTTATAAGGAAGCTAAAAAGAAAAACTATAGATTTCTGAGTTATGGTGACTCAATGTTAATTATGTAAAATGGAAAATGTTGCTATTATAGTTGGAGCAGGATCAGGGGAAAGGTTCGGCTCTTACAAGCAGGTAGAAATAATCAATAATAAGCCTGTATATCAATATTCGATTGATGCCTTTCTCGATACAAAATCATTCTCAAAAATCATAATAGCGATTCCAAAAAAATTAATCAACGTTGTGGCTGATCAGCTAACAGAAGACAGGTATAAAAATGTAATTTTGTGCGAAGGTGGTGTTAGTAGGTCGCAGTCAGTTTATAATGCTTTTAGTATGATTTCTGGCCATCAAAATAAAATATTCATTCATGATGCAGCAAGACCCATGATTAATAAAAAAACAATATTAAATCTTATAGAGTTTTCAAAAAAAGAAGATGCTGTAATTCTGGCGAAAAAAATCACTGAAACAGTAAAGTCTGTAAAATCAAACATATCAAATTTTACTGTTGATAGAACCAACCTCTGGATATCTGAAACACCTCAAGTGTTCAATCAGGAAGTTCTTGAAAAGGTATACGATAAAAAGCTGGATACGATTCATGAATATTCGGATGAAGCAGCTTTAGCTGAAGACTGTGGATATGATGTGATTATTTTTGAAAATAAAAATCCGAATATAAAAATTACTACAAAAGAAGATCTAAGCGAAATCACTAAAAGAATTGATAGTGATAATTTTTTTGGACTAGGGATTGATTTTCATTCTTTAGATAAGGGTGATGGTATTATTGTTGGAGGATGTAAAATTAAATGTGATCTAAAATCAGTTGCACATTCAGACGGAGATGTTTTAACCCATGCAATTATTGATGCTTTGTGCGGAGCATTAAACTTAGGAGATATAGGCGAACACTTTCCAAATACAAAACAAAACAAAAATATTTCTAGCATTAAATTATTAGAAAAAATAATCTCAATGATTCCTAGAAATATTAATATAGTTAACATTGATGCAACTATAGTTTTGAATGAACCAAAAATTTCAAACTATAAATCAAAAATAGCTTCCAAGCTGGCAACTGTCCTAAATATTTCCAAAAATCAAATATCTATTAAGGGTAGCACAACTAATAGACTGAATTTTATAGATATGAAAAATGGTTGGGGCGCTGAAGTAATTATTTCTCTGAAAAAATGGAATTAAAATCTAGCGCCAAAATCAATATTGGACT
Source organism: uncultured bacterium (assembly GCA_965656415.1). GTDB lineage: Bacteria > Fidelibacterota > Marinisomatia > Marinisomatales > Marinisomataceae > Marinisoma. The sequence continues at coordinate 36,298 of CBFHKL010000006.1, read as the reverse complement.
ACATGTCCACAGTAAAAGAAGCGATGGCTTCCATAATATTTCAACACTTTTTCAAGAAATAAGTTTATATGATTTGATTAAGATTGACGAAGCAGAAAATTTTTCATGTAAAACTGATTGTGGCAATATTCCTGAATCAGATAATTTTGGCACTAAAGCATTTAGAATAGTCAAGAAGCTTAAACCTGAATTGCCAAATGTATCTATTTCAATTAGAAAAGCCATACCAATGAATGCTGGACTGGGGGGAGGTTCAAGTAATGGAACTGCTGTCCTAAAAGGCTTAAACCATCTTTTTAGTCTTTCTTTAGATAAAAATAAACTCTCTTTAATTGCAAAAGAAATTAGTTCTGATTCCACCTTTTTCATCGAGGGAGGTTCGCAGTTTGGAACACAAAGAGGAGAAAAATTACAACCTGTTAAAAACATGGAAGTCCCAAAACATATTTTACTAGTACATCCTAACATCAAGGTCAGTACAAAAACAGCTTTTGAGCAATTAAAAAACCATTTGTTAAATGAAAATATGGACATTAACTTGTCAAAATTATTAAGAGAATTAAAAAATAATAATTTTAATTCTAAGCTATTTAAAAATGATTTTGAGATGTATGTTTTTGAAACACATCCAGAAATTGGCGCAATAAAATTAAAACTTAAGGATTTTGGTGCAGAATATGCCAGTTTGTCGGGTACGGGTTCGACTGTGTTTGGAATATTTTTTTCAAAAAAAGATTTGCTTAAAGCACAATCTTTCTTCAGTCCCCAATACTCAACTTACTATGTGAATCCAATTTAATTTTGGGGAGTCGTCTAATTGGCAGGACACCTGGTTTTGGTCCAGGCAGTCGGGGTTCGAGTCCCTGCTCCCCAACAAAATAATGGGTAAATACGTTAAAAAAATATTTGCAGGATCTAGCAATCCACAGCTTGCAACAAAAATTGCAGATGAGTGTGGTGTATCATTAGGTCAGCTTTCTATCAAACGTTTTAGCGATGGAGAAATCTGGGTTAAGTTTGAGGAAAACTTAAGAGGAAACGATGTGTACCTTGTTCAGTCTACCAATGCGCCAGCAGATAATATTGTTGAATTAGCATTGCTTATAGATGCCGCAAAGAGAGCCAGCGCTCAAAGAATTAATGTTATTATGCCTTATTTTGGGTACTCTAGACAAGACCGTAAAGATGAACCACGAGTGCCTATTTCTGCCAAAGTGATGATGGATATTTTTATAAAAGCAGGAGCAGATAGAGTTGTTACAATGGATTTACATTCAACACAAATTCAAGGCTTTTCATCAAAACCTGTAGACAATATTTATGGTAGTCTAGTTTTAATGCCAGAGCTTAAAAAGCATTTCAACGATTTGTCATCTGATGATAATTTAACTGTCTTGATTCCAGATATGGGTTCTAGTAAGCTCGGGCAGTCGTATGCAAAAAGATTGGGTATGAGCTTTGCACTTGTTGATAAAAGAAGAGATGCACATAATCAGTCAGAAGTTGTTTCAGTTGTTGGAGATCTAAAAAATAAACATGTATTAATTATAGATGATATGATTGATACAGCAGGCACAATCTCAAATGCTGCTAAAGTAGCAAAAGATAAAGGCGCTTTATCTGTTACTGTTGCGGCAACCCATGGCATTTTATCTTCGAACGCTTTAGATAAGCTGTCAGATGATATAATTCATTCAATATTCATCACAGATACAATAGATATGTCACATATTGATAATTGTAAAAAACTTAAAATTATTTCGTCTGCAAACATTTTTGCAGAGACAATCAACAGGATTCACAGCGGTGAATCAGTAAGTCAACTATTTAGGAAAGTAACATGAGCAAATTTGAAAAATTAAATGTAGATATTAGAAAAGAGCACGGAACATCAGCAGCTAGAAGAGCTAGATTGCAAAATAAAGTTCCAGCTGTTGTTTACCATTCAGGAGTAGAGGCAACACCTCTCTCTGTAGATAAAATAAGCTTAAATAAAGCCCTAAGAACAGGGCAAATGATTTTTGAGGTGAATGTTGAAGATAAAAATCAATTTGTTTTGGTTAAAGAAATCCAATATCATCCAGTTACAGACGAAATCATGCACATAGATTTTCAAAAAGTAAAAGAAGACGAAAAGATTTCTTTAGAAGTAGCTATCAGAAGTACTGGTGAGGCTCAAGGAGTGAAACTTGGTGGACTATTGGTTCAAATGTTAAACTCAGTTACTGTTAAATGTAAACCAGCAGAAATTCCTGAGTTTCTTGAAATTGATGTAACAGCTATGGAAATGAATACCAACCTTTTTGTTAAGGATATTACATTGCCAGAAGATGTTGAAATGATAACTGCAGAAGATATCGCAGTAGTTTCAGTCCAAGAACCAAAAGAAGAAAAAGAAGAAGTTGTTGAAGCGGCTGAAATGGATGAAGCAGAGTCATCGTCCGAACAAGAAGAAGCACAAGGTGAAGAGGGCGGAGATCCAGCTGAAGGAGAATCAAAAGATGAATCTGGAGATGAGTCATAATGACAATTTTTGTTGGACTAGGTAATCACGAAACTAAATACCACAATACCAAACACAATATTGGTTATTGGGTATTAGATAGTTTTGCAAAAAAATATGATTTAGAGTTTAAGCCTGGTAAAGGAAACTATTTTGTTGCAAAAAAAGACTCAAGCTTTATGCTAATAAAACCAACAACCGGCATGAATAATAGCGGAGCTATTATTAACGAGGTTTTAAGTTTTTATAAGGCAAAAAAAGAGGATTTAGTTATTATTTTCGATGATGTTGACCTTCCTTTGGGAGAAATTAGATTTCGCGCCGAAGGTGGAGATGGCTGCCACAACGGAATGAAATCTGTATTACAATATGTTTCAAGTCAAAGTATCAAACGACTTAAGGTGGGCATAGCAGCTTCAGATTATAAAAGACCTTCAGAAAAATATGTTTTAAAACCATTTAATAAGCGATTTCATTCACTTGTTGATGAAGTATTAATTTTTGCTAATGAAGCATTGCAATCGTTTTTAGACAACGGAGAAGAATTCACAATGAATAATTATAATAATCAAACTATAGGAGTAGCATAGTGGAAAATCTATTCTATTTAATACCCCTGTCAGGCTTATTGGCAGTTGTATTCGGATTAATGAGAAGTAAATGGATATCTGAACAGAATCCAGGAAATGAAAAAATGCAGGAAATTGGTTTAGCAATTCGTCAAGGTGCTACAGCATTTCTTGTGAGAGAATATAAAGTTTTAACAATATTTGTTTTAACAGTTGCAGCTCTTCTGTATTGGGTAAATATATCATCTAATACCACAGAGGTAGCATTATCTTTCATAGTTGGTGCAATATGTAGCGGTTTGGCCGGAGCACTTGGTATGAGAGTGGCTACTTTAGCAAATCATAGAACTACAGAAGCTGCAAGAAATAGTTTAAGCAAAGCTCTTTCAGTGGCTTTCAACGGCGGCGTTGTTATGGGAATGAACGTTGTGGGATTAGGTATTTTAGGACTCTCCCTATTATTTTTCCTGTATGGTGGTTTAAATGAATCTGTAGACTTTTCTTTAGTAATGACTAAAGTGTCTGGATTTGCAATGGGTGCTTCATCTATTGCTTTGTTTGCTAGAGTCGGCGGTGGTATTTATACAAAAGCAGCAGATGTGGGTGCAGATTTAGTTGGAAAAGTCGAAGCAGGTATTCCTGAAGACGACCCAAGAAATCCAGCTACTATTGCTGATAATGTTGGTGATAATGTTGGAGATGTTGCTGGAATGGGTGCAGACCTTTTTGAATCATATGTTGGCTCTATGATTGGAGCTATGGTTTTAGCTGCAACAGCTGGAGAAAAAAGCTTGGTATTTTTACCTCTATATTTAGCAGCTGCTGGAATCTTAGTTTCTATTTTTGGTACATTTTTTGTTAAAACTAAAGAAGGCGGCAATCCACAAACTGCATTGAACATAGGAGTTTTTGGTTCAGGGGCGGTAATGACAGTGGTTAGTTATTTTCTAATCGGCAAATTGATTGAAAGCCCAGTTGCTTTAGCAGACGGATATCAGAGTGTACAAGCGCTTGATTTATTCCTTGCTACAGTCGTAGGTCTTATCTCAGGTATTTTAATTGGAGTATTAACTGAGTATTATACCTCTGATCATCAGAAGCCTTCACAAAATGTAGCCGCGTCCAGTGAAACAGGATCAGCTACAAATATTATTTCAGGCTTAGCAAATGGAATGTTTTCAACAGCTTTACCAGTAATGGTAATTGCACTTTCTATTCTTGGTGCATATCATTTCGCACACTTATATGGAATTGCTTTAGCAGCACTCGGGATGTTATCAACAATTGGAATTCAGTTAGCAGTAGACGCATACGGCCCAATTGCTGACAATGCTGGAGGTATTGCTGAAATGGCAGAGTTGCCAAAAGAAGTTCGTGAAAGAACTGATAAGCTGGATGCAGTTGGAAATACTACAGCAGCTATAGGTAAAGGATTTGCTATTGGGTCTGCTGCTTTAACATCTTTGGCTTTGTTTGCTGCATTTAGAGAAACAGTTGGCGGGTTAACTTTAGATATTAACAATCCTCAAGTTATGGCTGGGTTGTTAATTGGGTCATCCTTACCGTTTGTTTTTTCAGCTTTAGCAATGCAAGCTGTTGGAGATGCTGCCTTTGAGATGATTGAAGAGGTAAGAAGACAGTTTAGAGAAATTAAAGGCTTACTTGATGGTAAAGCTAAGGCAGATTATGCAAAGTGCGTTGATATCGCAACTACTGCAGCAATCAATAAAATGGTGCTACCTGGGGCACTGGCAGTATTTACACCGATTGTATTTGGTTTAGTGCTAGGACAAAAAGAGATGCTTGGTGGAATTTTAGCAGGTGTAACTGTAACAGGAGTATTGCTAGCAATATTTATGTCAAATGCTGGAGGTTCTTGGGATAACGCAAAAAAATATATTGAATCAGGACATCACGGTGGGAAAGGTAGTACAGCACATAAAGCTGCCGTTGTTGGTGATACAGTTGGAGATCCTTTTAAAGATACCGCAGGTCCATCACTTAATATTTTAATCAAATTGATATCAGTGGTATCACTTGTTATTGCACCACTATTATAATGGAGAAAATAATGAATTATTATGAAGTACTATATATTTTGAACCCAAATTTTAATAAAGAGCAAATTGCTGGAGTTATGAGCGAAGTTTCAAACTTTGTAGAAAAAAAGAAACATAGCATTGTTAATCATGATTTTTGGGGCAAAAAACAATTAGCATATAATGTTAAAAAACATAAGCACGGAAACTTTATATTGTTAAACACAGAGTTTAAGGATGCAAACTTTGTTAATGATTTTAAAGTATTTTTAAATCTGAACAAAGAAGTCATGAAATATATGATAATTAAATTGGATGAAAAGCCTTCAAACAAAGTACAGGAAGAAAGTGCTGCGGAAGAAGTCATTACACAGGAGGAAAATTAATGTTATCTAGTAGAAAGAAATCCTGTTATTTTAAAAGAAATAACATTCATGAAATTGATTATAAAGATGTTAAACTTTTAACAAAATTTATAAACGATCAAGGTAAAATAACTCCAAGAAGAGTTACGGGCACAAGCAGTAAAATGCACAGAAAGCTTGTGGTTGCAATTAAAAGAGCAAGGAACATTGCATTACTTCCTTTTGCAGCAGTTGATAGGGATTAGATATGAAAGTGATTTTAAAAGAAGATGTACAAAACCTAGGACAACAAGGAGATGTTGTCGAAGTAAAAGCCGGTTATGCTAGGAACTATTTGATGCCAAAAAGACTTGCAATTCTTTTTACAGAGCAACAACAGAAAAGCATAGAAGAAGCTCAAAAAGTAGAATTGAGAAAGCTAGAAAGAGAGAAAGATCAAATAGATTCAGTTCTTAAAGATATTAAAGCCTTAAGCTTATCGCTAAAAATGAAGTCAGAAGAGGACAATAAACTTTTTGGCTCTGTGACAAAGCTTGACATAGTGAATCTCTTAGAAGAAAATGGCGTGAAGATTGATAAAAAGTATATTAATTTAGCCTCACCCATAAAAACTTTAGGTGAGCATACTGTCAATGTGTCTTTTACAAAAGATATGTCCGAAAGTTTTACTGTCTTGGTAGAAAAAGAAGATTAAGCTCTTATAGATTTAATAATCTTTTTTTGTGAGTTACATTTATTACAGAAAATGACCATATCTTTATATTCAGATTCCTGATGTTTACAGCTTTCATCAGCTTTACAGCCATATACATAACGATATACATCTTGAACTTCCATTTCAATTGAGTTTGAAGATTTTCTAAGCCAGTTTCTGAAAAAGGCTTTGTAATCTTTTTTACGTTTTTGGTTAGCCTGAAGCCAATCTATCATTTTAAGTAATTCAAATTCAATATCCACAGATGGAAATTTTTTAGACCACTCATCAAGATTGTTTTTAATATCTTCGATTTGATCTTTTTTGCTTGGTAGTTTTCTTTTACTTATAGGATCAAGTTTATCAAGTCTGGATTCTAAACTCTCAATTCTTTCTAATAATGTGTTTATATCTACTTTTTTTACCATAATTACTTGTTTTGTAAAACATTAATTCATTAACTATATTTAAAGATAATACAATAATTTATTAATTAATTTCTAATTTCAGTTAAAAATTTTAATTATGATAGATAAAATTGACATATCAATACTAGAAATCATTCAGCAGGATGGCAGAGCATCTGCTAGCGAAATAGCTAAAACTGTGAAGCTATCGATACCTGCTGTAGGTGAACGCATAAAAAAGCTTACTGAAAAAGGTTTAATAAATAAATTCGTTGCAATTTTAGATCATAAAAAAGCGGGTCTTGATTTAACAGCTTTTGTTTTTATAGTAAGCGAGCACTCAGATCACTATTCCAACTTTATTGAAGAAGCAAATAATTGCAAGGCAGTGCTTGAGTGCCACTCAATTACTGGTGGAGGGTCACATATTTTAAAAGTTAGAGTTGAAAACTCGCAAGCTCTTGAAGATCTTCTATATGAAATTCAAAATTGGCCAGGAGTATCCCGAACTCAATCAAATCTAGTGCTTTCCACCTATAAGGAAGAAACTGAGATTGACCTTAATATATTAGGTAAAAATTAATTATTTTATAAATAATTAATTTATATTATCCTATTTTATAAATATATTTAATATTAAATAAACTGTTAATTTCTATAGAAAGGGGTAATCGATGAAAGTTAAAGCAGAATATATTTGGATTGACGGATATGAGCCTACTGCAAATTTAAGATCAAAAACCAAAGTATTAGAAGCATCAGTTTCTTCTGTTTCAGAGCTTCCTACATGGGGTTTTGATGGGTCTAGTACTTTACAGGCAGATGGAGGTGATAGTGATTGTATGTTAAAGCCTGTATGGATGTGTCCAGATCCAATTCGTGGAGGCGATAATATTTTGGTTATGAATGAAGTTTGTAATCCAGATGGAACACCTCACAGATCTAATGCAAGAGCATCTTTAGTAGACACAGCTGAAAAATTTAAAGAACACAACCCTTGGTTTGGTATTGAACAGGAGTATACATTAATGGATGGGAAACAACCTGCTGGATGGCCAGAAGAAGGATTTCCTGAAAGACCTCAAGGACCCTACTATTGTAGTGTTGGAGCAGAAGATGTAGCTGCACGTGCAATGGTTGAAGATCACTTAGATTTATGTTTAGAAGCTGGCCTGGAAGTCTCAGGAATTAATGCAGAGGTTATGCTTGGCCAATGGGAATATCAAGTAGGACCACTACCAGCACTTGAGGTAGGAGATCAATTATGGGTTGCAAGATGGCTGCTTGAAAGAGTGGGAGAAGAATATGGTCTAAGAGTTGAGCTACATCCTAAACCGATAAAAGGAGATTGGAATGGTTCAGGAGCTCATATTAATTATAGTACAGAATCAATGCGCGCAGATGGAGGTTTAAAAGTTATTGAAGATGCATGTGAAAAACTTGGTCAGAATATAGATAAACATATAGCTGTTTATGGTGATGCTAATGCGGAGCGACTAACAGGCGACCATGAAACATGTAGTATTAATGAATTTAAATATGGAGTTAGCGACAGGGGTGCATCCATTAGAATTCCTATGGGAGTAGCAAATGATGGTAAAGGATATTTAGAAGACAGAAGACCCGCTTCGAACGTAGATCCATATAAAGCTTGTGAAGCTTTAATCGACACAACGTGTAGTTAAATTCTTAAATTGTAGCTTATGATTCATAATAAGCTATTACAATGGTTCGATCAAAATAAAAGGGATCTCCCATGGAGACATGGGAGAAACCCCTATCGAGTTTGGGTATCTGAAATCATGTTACAACAAACTCAGGTTAAAACAGTAATCCCATATTTCCAAAATTGGATGAAGAAATATCCTACACTTAAATCATTAAAAGATGCTGAATATGATGATGTTATAAAAATGTGGGAAGGTCTAGGTTATTATTCTAGATGTGAAAATATTTACAAGACATCTCAATTGGTTAATTCTTCATTACCAAATAATTACCAAGATTTGATAAAGCTACCTGGAATTGGTGATTACACTGCAAAAACAATATTATCTATCGCATTTGAACAACCTTTTGTTGGTGTTGATACAAACTTAGAAAGAGTTGGCTATAGGATTTTAGGGCTTAAATCTAAAACAAAAAGAAATCATAGTAGAGTTATTAAGTTTTTAGAAGAAAATCAAAATAAAAATAGACCAGGTGATTACAATGAAGCATTAATGGATTTAGGGAGTTCTTTATGTAGTTCACAAACTACTGTTTGTAACGAGTGTCCATTAACAAAAGAATGTAAAGCATATGCTTCATTATCTCCAACCTCCTATCCTAAAAATAAAATTTCAAAAAAAATACCAGAATACAATATTGCTGTTTCACTTATTAAATATGAAAATAAATTTTTAATAACTAAAAGATCAAATACAAAATTTTTAGCTGGATTATGGGAGTTCCCTGGGGGGGAAATTGAAAAAAGTGAAACTCCGCGAGATGCAATTATCAGAGAAGTAAAAGAAGAAACAAATTTAGATATTTTGAATCCAATTTATTTAGGAAATGTCAAACATAAATATTCACATTTTGGAGTGAATATATCTTTATTTATTTCTTTTCCTAAATCAATAAAAAAGCTAAATATCAAACAAGAATATAAATTGATAGATTTGAAGGATATATATAACTATCCACTGCCTAAAGCAAATCATAAAATGTTAGATATTCTTAAAAAGTTAGATTAAAATACCGGAATATGATTAAAACTATCATTTCTTTATTAGTGTTTATGCTGTTTCTGCCATTTTTTACTTTTTTTATGCTGCAATTCATTATTCTTTCGTATTTCATTCATCCAAGAAAACTTTATTACCCAATTATTCCAATTACATCGAGAATATTGATGCTAATATCTTTTCAATGGTATTCTATTGAAGGCCAGGCTCCAAAAAAAGACCAAGGTCCTTATATATTTATGTTTAATCATGAATCAATGTTTGATGTTTTTATGCTTGGCGGCGCAATACCCTATTATGTAAATGCTATTGGATGGGAAGGATTACAAAAGTGGCCAATTTTTGGATTTTTTATAAAAAGATATGGATTTTATCCAATTACTCATGACAACACTGATAAAGCGAAAATGACATTAAAGTCTGCTGAAAAAATATTAGTCCAAGATGGAGACTCCATGGTTTTTTCTCCAGAAGGACAAAGAACTCTAACTGGAGAAATGAATGAGTTTAAAAAAGGTGGATTCCATTTTGCCAAAAGTACAAATATAGCAACAATTGTTCCTGTAGGCTTAATTGGAGCATATAGAGCAAATGTTAGAAATAGTTGGATTGTGAATCCTGGAAAATTAACAACAGTTTTTGGAAAACCAATCACACCATCAGATTACAAAGATTTATCTGTCGAAGAATTAAGGGACTTAACTAAAAAAAGAATTTCAGAACTTCTAGTTTAAATATCTAATTTTAGGATGAAGCAATCCCGCTATTCCACATAAACCTGCTAGCAAGCCAAAAAGTAAAAATATTTCATGAATGCTTATAAATTCTGCTAGAAATCCTATGATACCGCTGGAAACAGCGGTCATACTAAGAATCGAAACAGATATTATAGCAAAAATTCTTCCCAATAATTTTTCTGGAATATTTTTTTGCATAATAGAGACTCTCGAAATAATTAAAAAAGGTATTCCAATACCATGTATGCAAGATAGAAAGTTGAGTTGACTCATTGTCTCAACAAAATAATATAAACAAAAGCTTGCTCCGTCAATAAAAAGACCTAATAGAAATAAAGCACCATGATTAAATCTGTGCCCGATTTTGTAAACTGTAGCTGTTCCTAATAACATACCCAAACCTACAAAAGCCTCTACTATAGCAAAATCTGAAGCAGTTCCTCCTAAATAAAGCTTAACTAATATGGGTATTCCCACTATCGCAGGACCCATTACAAAGAGATTGCTTAGTAACGTTAATAAAATAATAAATGCGAAGGTTGTATGCTCTTTAAGGTAACTCAAACCCTCTTTAGTTTTATTAAAAATTTTAGTAGGACTTATTTCTTCTTTTTTAACCTTATCCTTCGGAGCTAGAGAGGTGATAAAAGCAGCTATAAAGTAGAAAAAAAGACAAAAAACAAATAAATTTTCAACATTATATACTAGTAATAGTTGAGCAGCTATAATTGGACCAATTAACACTGCAGTTTGCCAAGATATATTTACGATTGAATTTGCTTTTAATAATCCATCTTTTTCAACTTGTGTTGGCAAGTATGCATTAAATGCTGGCACCATCGGCAAACCAAATGCATTATGAAAAAAAGCAACCGTAACTATGATCCATATAGATTTGATATCAAAGAAAAAGAGTATTGGAATTATGGATAAAATTAAACCCTGCATTATAGTAGCAAATGATATCATTTTGGTTTTTGAAAAGAGATCAACAATTGCGCCAATAAATAGACCGCATAAAATAGCGGGCAGATAAGATGTCATAGCTACGATTCCTGTGATTTTTTCAGAGTTTGTTAGCTCTAAAACTAGCCATATAAATGCTACGTCATAAATAGATCGAGCAATTGAATTCATTAACGGCACAGTAAGTAAAAATAGATTGAGGTTTTTATCTTTAAACATCGAACCGAAACTACATATAATTGAAAAATAAGTTCATAATTTTATAACATTTTTCACATTCGTTGTCTATTTTTACAATCAATTGATATTATTAAATGAATAAAAATCAAATATTAGAACAATTAAAAAAAATTAATTATCCAGGATTCAGCAGAGATATTGTTTCTTTTGGGATGGTTAAAGAGGTTGTTATTGATCAAAATATAATAACCATTATACTTTCAATTTCTTCCTCAAACGATGAAAAGAAAAATAAATTAGTTCAAGATATTACTGATAATCTTATTCTTAAAGATTATGAGCTTAAAATCAAAATTTTAGATCAACCACCAAAAAATACTACTGTTGACACATCAAATAAGGGTGCTAATGTTGAGGGAAGTATAAAAAATATCATTGCTGTTGCTAGCGGAAAAGGTGGAGTGGGTAAATCAACTATTGCTTTAAATTTAGCAGCTGCCCTTTCTAAAGCTGGGTACAAAACAGGATTATTAGACCTTGACATATATGGGCCTTCATTACCTATAACAATGGGCGTTAATCAAAATCCTGTAGTCAACGATCAGCAGAAAATTATACCAGTCGTAAAAGATAATTTAAAATTAATGAGTTTTGGTTTTATAAGTGGTAATCAGGCTCCTGTTGTTTGGAGAGGTCCACTCATCGCAAAGATGACTGAACAATTTTTTAAGGATGTTATTTGGGGAGAGTTAGACTACCTTATCTTGGATCTCCCCCCTGGGACAGGAGATGTACAATTAACGCTATCACAAAAAATTCCTTTAGATGGAGCGATCATTGTAACCACTCCTAATGATATTGCTTTAACTGATGTAAGAAAAGGTGCTGATATGTTTAATAAAGTTAAGACCCCTTTACTGGGTGTTATTGAAAATATGTCATTTATGGAAATTGTGGGTAAGCTCAAAGCGTCAAGCGTACTATCATCAGACATAGAATTGCAGATTGATAATAAACTAATAGCTTTAAATGAAGATATGTCTTTCAAGCACAAATTTCATCTTTTTAAGAAAGGTGGAGGTTTAAGTGAGAGTAAGCGTCTTGATATACCTCTGCTTGGTGAGATACCTTATTCAGAAGATTTAATGTTATCCATCGATAAAGGACAACCGTTAGTATTTGCTGATGAAAATCATCCTATTTCTCAAATTTTCACCAAAATAGCAAACAGCCTATAAAATTAAAATGAAAAATTCTTCAATTAATCATCTTGCAATAATAATGGATGGTAATGGCAGGTGGGCGAATCAAAAAAATCAACAGAGAGTTTTTGGTCATGAGAAAGGTGCCCAAACTGCAAAAAAAATTATAAATAGTTGTGTTAAAAGAGGCATACCACATCTTACCCTGTATACTTTTTCAAAAGAAAATTGGTCAAGGCCGAAGCATGAAGTAGATACATTGATGATTTTACTTTCAAAAATGCTCAAAAATGAAACAGAAAACATGCTAAGGAACAATATAAGGTTTAATATCGTTGGAAAAATAGGAGATTTGCCAGTAAAAACAAGGGATTGGGTTTCATCAACAGTAGAAAAAACAAAAAATAATACAGGATTAGTTTTGACTTTAGCGCTTAGTTATGGCGGGAGGCAGGAAATTGTAGATGCTGTCAATTCATTGATAAAAAGTGAAGTAAAAATTATTAATGAAGAAATTCTGAAAAATCACTTATATTGCCCTGAAATGCCTGATCCTGACATGATTATTAGAACGGGCGGAGAATATAGGCTTAGTAATTTTTTATTATGGCAATCAGCATACGCAGAGATTTATGTATGTAGCAAAAATTGGCCTGATTTTGATGAAAATGAATTAGATAAAGCATTAAAAGAGTATGAAAATAGAAATAGAACATTTGGAAAAGTTAAATAAATGAATTTTTTAAAAATATTTATATTATTTATATGTTTCATTACACAAATATTTGCTCAACAAGTAACATTATACAGAGTAAATGTTGAAGGTAATACCACTACTTCAGATAAAATGATTAAATACTCAGCTGGCCTTAGAGATGGTACGCAAATACAAAGGGCAGATATTTCTACTGCTATAACTAGGCTATGGGATTTAGGTCTTTTTGAAGATGTCAATATTGTTTTAAACAATGAATCTCAATATGGTGTTGAAATTACTATTAAGGTTTCAGAGAGTCCGATACTTAACCAGGTTTTATTTGAAGGGATGACGGTTAGGGAAGGAAGATTTAGAGAAAAAATTGAACTCAGATCTGGACAACGTATTAAGCCAAATTCGCTTGAAAAAGCCAAGAGAAAAATTACAGAAATTTATAAAGATGATGGGTATTTCAATGTTGAAGTTTCTTCTTCAGTTGTGGTACCTCAAGATACCGTTGTTAGAGTAGACTATCCAAGAGATGTATTATTTACAATCAATGAAAAGAAAAAGTATAAGCTAAAAAATATAACTTTTGATGGTAATCAGAGCTTCTCAAGCCGAAAATTGAGAAAAGAACTTACAAATACGAAGCAAAAAAAATGGTGGACTTTCTGGGTTAAGAATTTTGATTCAAAAACATTTCTAGAAGACAAAGAAGCCTTATCAACATTTTATCAAAATGAAGGACACAGAGATTTTAGAGTGCTTAATGATACCTTAATTGTTAACGAAGATGATGCAACACTCACTCTTCAAATAAATATTGAAGAAGGTCCAAAATATTATTATAAAAATTTTATATTTGACGGCAACCAAATAGCAGATGAAGAAGAGCTAAAAAGGCTGCTTGGTCTGCAAGCTGGAGATGTATTTTCAAAAGAACAATTTGATAAATCAGTATATGAAAATATGATGAGCACTTATCAAGACAAGGGATATATTTTTAGCAGTGTTACACCCGAAGTAACTCCTTCAGGACAAGATTCATTAGACGTAAAATTTGTTTTTAATGAAGGGAATAAGGTTTACGTAGAAAATATTTTTGTTTCTGGGAATGAAAAGACTCGCGAAAATGTAATTCGTAGAGAATTAAAACTATACCCAGGTGATGTTTTTAGTAGATCTAAGCTTATGAGGAGCCAAAGAGATATATGGATTTTAAATTACTTTGATAATGTTATTCCTGATGTAACACCAATTTCTGATGATAAAGTGAATCTAGACTTTGTAGTAGAAGAAAAAAAATCAACACAGAGAATAAACGCTAACCTTGGTTTTACTGGTGAATATGGTATTACTGGCGGAGCAGGAGTAGAGTTTGATAATTTTAGAGGGAAAGGACAAAAACTTAATATTGGTGCAAGTACTGGGACTAATTTTTCAGTTTACACTTCACAAGAACCTTCAAAATACAGATCGTTAAATGTTAGCTTCCAAGATCCAATGATTAATGACAGTCCTTATCTTGTGGGGGCATCACTTTTTTACTCTTTTAGAGGTTCATCGACCAACTATTACTTCCCTATAGATTTTACTGTAGGAGGAGCTGTTGCAAGTTTCGGAAGAAGATTAGAATGGCCAGACGATTTTTTTAGAGTTATGTGGTCAGCAAAGTATATGCAAAAAGAATATGAAGGTTCTCAAGAAGATATAGACAATTATATTGGTGGACTCCAAAAAACTAGAGGGATAAGTTTTGCTCAGGTTCTATCAAGAGATAGTAGAAATAGAGCTGAATTTCCTACAAATGGCTCTACTTTTATTTTAGAAAATACTTATTCTGGCGGATTTCTTGGCGGGAATGAAAATTTTCAAAAACATATGTTAACGCTTGATTGGTTTACGCCTACCTTTTCAAAATTCATTTTATATAATTCAGTAAAGCTTGGTGTTATTAAAACAATAGATGTTGGTGATGATGTTCAATCATTTGTTCCTTTTGATGAAAGATTTATTATGGGTGGTAACGGTATTCCATATGGTAATGCTTTAAGAGGATATCCTGATAATGCTATTGGACCTCAAACAGTTTCAGGTCAGGCAGTGGGCGGTAATTCAATGGGCAGATTTATTACAGAGCTTAGATTTCCTCTTTCCGAGAATCCTGTAATTTATGTTATGGCATTTGGAGAAATGGGGAATGTATGGAATACATCTGCATTGACAGAGCCGTTTTACATTGATAGATTTAGCTCAATTTCAATGAAAAAGTCTGCTGGAGTTGGTGTTAGGTTTTTTATGCCAGGTATTGGTAAATTAGGCT